>CANQAK010000005.1 GCA_947589495.1 uncultured Bacilli bacterium
ACATTTTGTATAAAAAGAAAAGCCTAATTTCAATAGAAATTAAACTTTTTTTATTTCTTCATCTGTCAAACTCGGGTTATAACATACAAAAAATAAAAATACTATTTTGTTTAACATAAATTTTCCAAAAAAGATAAAAATAATACTAATGAATACTTTTTTCATATTCCTTGTTTTGTTTATAAAATAGTGATAGAATATTGTATTGAAATTTAATATATTATACTTTGTTGAATTTGTTGTAGATAGGAGGATTTATGTTTAAATTAGTAAGTAATTATAAACCAAGTGGGGATCAACCAGAGGCAATTAAAGAATTAGTTGAAGGAATAAATAATAATAAAAAACATCAAGTTTTACTGGGTGCAACCGGTACTGGTAAAACTTTTACAATAGCTAATGTCATTAAAGAAGTTAATAAACCTACTCTAGTTCTTGCTCACAACAAAACTTTAGCAGGTCAACTTTATAGTGAGTTTAAAGAATTATTTCCAGAAAATCATGTTGAGTATTTTGTTTCCTATTATGATTACTACCAACCAGAAGCATATGTTCCATCAAGTGATACATATATTGAAAAAGATGCCTCTATTAATGATGAAATAGATGAACTTAGACATAGCGCAACAAGTGCTTTAATTAACTACCGTGATGTAATTGTAGTAGCGTCTGTTTCATGTATATATGGTATTGGGGAAAAAGATGAATATGAAAAAAATATGTTAGTTCTTAATATAGGAGATGAAACAAGTAGAAGTTATATTATTAATCATTTAGTTGATATGACATATGAAAGATGTGATTTAGATTTTCACCGTGGAACATTTAGAGTTAGAGGAAATTCTATTGATATTATTCCAGTTAATGAAAAAGAATCAGGAATAAGAATTGAACTTGATGGTGATATTGTTGAATCATTAACAGTATTTGATCCTTTAACGGGAGTTGTTAAAGAAGCAAAAAAAACTATTGTAATATCACCGGCATCTCACTTTGTTACCAGTCCAGAAAAATTAGAAGAAGCTATTAAAAGAATTGAAAAAGAAAAAGAAGAAAGATTAAAATACTTTCATGAAAATGGCAAATTTATTGAAGAACAAAGATTAAGAGAAAGAGTTAATTATGATTTAGAAATGTTAAAAGAAACCGGATATTGTAACGGTGTAGAAAACTATTCAAGACACCTTGCTTTAAGGGGTGAAGGCGTTACACCAACCTGTTTAATTGATTTTATGCCTGAAGATTTTATGCTTGTAGTAGATGAATCTCATGTAACATTACCCCAAGTAAGAGGAATGTATAATGGCGATAGAATGCGTAAACAAACTTTAGTAGACTATGGTTTTAGATTACCTAGTGCACTTGATAATAGACCTCTTAAATTTAATGAATTTGAAGAAAAAATTAACAATGTCATTTATGTATCCGCAACTCCAGGGGATTATGAATTAGAAAAATGTTCTCATGTAACTGAACAAATTATTCGTCCTACTGGACTTTTAGATCCACTTATTGAAGTTAGAAAAACTGAAGGACAAATTGATGATATAATTGGAGAAATAAATAAACGTATTGAATTAAATGAAAGAGTTTTAATTACTACTTTAACGATCAGAATGAGTGAAGAATTAACTAATTATTTAAAAGAAATGAATATTAAAGTAGCATATTTACATAATGAAATTAAAACTTTAGAAAGATTAAAAATAATTCACGATTTAAGATGTGGAATTTATGATGTTGTAGTAGGTATTAATCTTTTAAGAGAAGGAATAGATATTCCTGAAGTAAGTTTAATTTGTATTTTAGATGCTGATAAACAAGGATTTTTAAGAAGTGAAAGAAGTTTAATTCAAACAATTGGAAGATGTGCAAGAAACGCAAATGGTAAAGTAATTATGTATGCTGATAATTACAGCGATGCTATGAATAAAGCAATTGAAGAAACTAAAAGAAGAAGAATTATTCAAGAAAAATACAATGAAGAACATAACATTACTCCTAAAACAATTAAAAAAGATATTAAAGATGTAATTAGTAATCAAATTAATACAGAAAGTAAAAAGAAAAAAGTTAGTAAAAAAGAAGCAATGGAAATGATCCAAAAAATTGAAGAAGAAATGAGAGAAGCTGCTAAAAAATTAGATTTTGAAAGAGCAATGGAATTAAGAGATATTTTATTTGAACTTAAAGGAGATATGAAAAAATGAAAGCACTTATAACGGGAGCATCTTCTGGTATTGGAAGAGATATGGCTAGATATTTAGCTAGTAAAAATATAGATTTAATTTTAGTAGCAAGAAGAAAAAATAAATTAGAAAGTTTGGCTAAAGAATTAAATGTCAATGTTAAAATAATTAGTATTGATTTAAGTATTGAAAAAAATGTTTATAAATTATATGAAGATTGTAAAAATGAAAATATTGATATTTTAATTAATGATGCGGGTTTTGGCTTATTTGGAGATTTTACCAAAACTGATTTAGATACTGAATTAAAAATGATTGATGTAAATATTAAAGCATATCATATCTTAACTAAACTTTTTTTAAAAGATTTTGTAAATAAAAATAAAGGTTATATATTAAATGTATGTTCTTCAGCAGGATTTATGGCGGGCCCTCATCTAAATACTTATTATGCTACTAAAAATTATATTACCAAATTAACTATGGCCATAAATGAAGAACTTCGTGAACAAAAAAGTAATGTTAAAATTTGTGCTCTATGTCCTGGACCAACAAATACTGAATTTAATAAAGTAGCACATGGTACATTTAGTATTAAAGAATCTAGTAGTGAATATGTTGCTAAATATGGAATAGATAATATGTTTAAAGGAAAAATGATTATTATTCCTACTCTAAGAATGAAATTAGGAATATTTGGTTTAAGATTTATTCCATATCGTTTACAATTAATTATATCTTCATTTATTCAACATAGAAAAACTAAATAAAAAAGTTATTATGAATTTTTATTTTCACAATAACTTTTTTTTAATATTCTTGTTGTATTTAATATTGTTAATAAAGTTACTCCAGTATCAGCAAAAACTGCTTGCCACATAGTTGCAATACCTATTGCACTTAGTATTAATACCAAAATTTTAACAGTAAATGCAAATATTAAATTTTGTTTAATTATTTTATCGGTTTTATGAGATATTTTTAATAATACCAATAAACTATTTAAATTATCATTCATAATTACAACATCACTTGCTTCAATTGCAGAAGCACTTCCAATATTTCCCATAGAAATACCTACTTTAGCAATTCTTAATGCGGGAGCATCATTTACTCCATCTCCAACAAAAGCAACATTGCCATTATATTTTTTAATTTCTTTTTCTAAAAGATTAAATTTATCTTTAGGAAGTAATTCATAAGAAACATCTTTAATACCTACTTTTTTAGCAATATCTAAAGCAATACTTTTACTATCTCCCGTAAACATTTTAACATTAATACCCATGCTATTTAATTTTTCTATTGTTTCTTTAGCATTTTCTTTTATACCATCTATTAAGAGTAATTTAGAAATTATTTCATTATTAATACTTAGAAAAATTCCCGGAATATTATTTTCATAATTACAGAATTTGGCAGAACCAATTTTTATTTTATCATCATCTATTTTAAAACTAATACCATTACCTTCAATTTCTTTAAAATTTCTAACTTTAAATTTTTCTTTTACTTTGCATAATTTTAAAATTGATTTAGCAATTGGATGATTAGATAATTCTTCTCCACTAACATAATATTTTAAAATCTCTTCTTTTTTATATTTATTATTATAAATTTCTAAAGAATAATTTAAATTTTCATTATTAGTAATAGTACCTGTTTTATCAAATATAATTTCTTTGATAGTTCTAATGCCTTCAAGATAATCACTACCTTTAATTAAAATTCCATTATTACTAGAAGCTCCAATACCTGAAAAATAAGCAAGAGGAACTGATATAGCAATAGCACAAGGACAAGAAACTACTAAAAATACTAAGGCTCTATATAAAGAATCACTAAAAGTTATACCAGGGACTAAAGGAAGAAGTAATGCGATTAAAATAGCTAATAATAAAATAATGGGAGTATATATTCTGGCTGCTTTAGATACAAATTTTTCTGTTTTAGCTTTTTTATCAGAAGCATTTTCTACTAAAGATAATATTTGAGCAACTGTACTATTTTCATATAATTTAGTAACTTTCATAGTAATTAATCCATCAGTATTAATAGATCCTGAAAGTATTTCATCACCTACATTTACTTCAGATAAAATGCTTTCTCCAGTTAAGGCCTTTTTATCTAAAAGCCCATGACCTTCAATTACTTTACCATCTAATGGAACTTTTTCACCTTTTTTTATTACTATGATATCATTTATTTTTACTTCAGTAGGATTTGTTCTTAACAAATCCCCATTAACTTTTAAATTAGCATATTCTGGTTTAATATCCATTAAATCTCCAATTGATTTTCGAGTATTATTAACTGCTAATCCTTCTAAAATTTTACCTATTTCATATAAAATAATAACCATTAATCCTTCATGAATATTATTAGTAAAATATGCACCAATACAGGAAATAGATACTAATAAATTTTCATCAATATTAAATCCTTTAATAAGCATAGTAATCGCTTTTTTTAATACTCTTTCCAATAATACTAAATAAGCAATTATAATTAAAATATTATGTATTAAAGAATTTTTTATAAATATTGATAATATAAAACAAATAATTCCTACTGCTAATCTAATAACATCAAATAACAATTTATTTTTATATGTATTTTCATCTTGACTATATACTAATGTATCTGGTTCTACACTATGAACGATCTCTTTAACTAATTCTTTAACTCCATTTTTTAAAGGTGTTTCTATTACTAAACTTAAATTAGCAAAATTAACACTGGCTTTATTAATATTTTCATTTTTATTTAAAGCATTTTCTATTTTTTTAGCACAATTAGCACAATCAAGATTACTCAATTTAAATTTATATTTATAATTCATTTATATGTTCACATCCTAACAAAAATATTTTTTTTACATGATCATCAGACAAAGAATAAATAATACAATTACCTTCTTTTCTATATTTAACTAACTTAGCTTGTTTTAAAATTCGTAACTGATGAGAAACTGCCGATTGACTAATATTAATTTTACTAGCAATATCACAAACACATAACTCATTTTGTAATAAAACATTAATTATTTTTATTCTAGTTGAATCTCCAAATATTTTAAATAACTCAGCAATATCTATTGTTAAATCATCATCCAATAAATTCAATTAAATCACTCCCATATTTATATATGAATAGATGTTCATATATAAATATATTAGCATACTTTATATTAAATGTCTACAATAAAAAAATGTGCTACTTACACATTATTTTAAATTTTCTTTAATATATTCTTTAACAAAAGTTACTGCTTCTTTAACTTGTTTTTCTTCAAAATCTTTTTTAGTTCTTAATTTTACTTCCACAATATCATTTTCTATTTTACTACCCACAGTAATACGAATTGGAATACCTATTAAATCCATATCTTTAAATTTAATTCCTACTCTTTCATCACGGTCATCAAGTAATACTTCAATTCCTAATTTAGTTAATTCATCATATATTTCGTTTGCTTTTTCACATGATTTTTCATCTTTAATATTAACAATAACTATACATACTTGAAAAGGTGCAATATTTAGAGGTAAAATAATTCCATTTTCATCATTATTTTGTTCGATAATACTAGCTAAAATTCTACCCACACCAATTCCATAACTACCCATTATAACTGGTTTAGATAAATTTTTTTCATCAAGATAAGTTAACCCTAAGGCTTCAGAATATTTTGTACCTAATTTAAATAAATTACCTATTTCTATACCTTTTTTAAAATATAATGAACCACCACATTTTGGACAAATATCATTTTCTTTGACATTAACAATATCCCCCACTACATCATATTTAAAATCTTTTAAATTAACGTTAATATAGTGTTTACCTTCAATATTTGCTCCACAGCAAAAATTCTTCATATTTAATATTTCTTTATCAATAACAATTTTCGTATTTAAATTGATAGGGCCAGTAAAACCTGCAACAGCATTACTTTTACTAATTAATTTATCAGTTGCAAAAGATATTTCATTAACCCCTAAAAGTTTACAGGCCTTTGTTTCATTAAATTCTCTATCCCCTCTTATAAAGAAAACAACTAATTCTGAAGATACATTCATAAGTAATGCTTTTACTGTATCTTTAATGCTTATTTTTAAATAATCACAAACTTCTTCAATTGTTTTCTTATTTGGAGTATCAACTAATTCTAGTTTTTTTTCTTCTTGATTATTTTTTTCATTAGATATAACTTCAGATACTTCAAGATTGGATGCATAATCACATTTATCACATAATACTAAACAATCTTCCCCTATATCAGTTACTGCTTGATATTCTTCAGATAAACTTCCTCCCATAACACCAGTATCAGCTTTAACTATTTTATAATTTATTTGTAATCTATTATAGATATTGTTATAAGCATCTTTCATTTTATGATAAGATAAATCTAATCCTTCTTCATCTTTATCAAAAGAATAAGCATCTTTCATAATAAATTCTCTTACTCTAATTAAACCATATCTAGGTCTTGGTTCATCACGAAATTTATCAGCTTGTTGGTATAAAGTAAAAGGTAAATCTTTATAACTTTTAACCATTGATTTTGCAGCAATTGTAAATAATTCTTCATGAGTTGGTCCTAATACATAAGGTTTATCAAATCTATCTTTTAAATTAAACATACTATTTCCTAGTAATTTAGTTCTACCACAAACTTCATAATATTCAGTAGGTATTAAACTAGGCATTAATAATTCTAAAGCTCCAGCATTATCCATTTCTTCTTTAACAATTTTTTTAATTTTATCTAATATTCTTAGTCCAAGAGGTAAATACATATAAATACCTGCACCAACTTTTTTAATCATTCCTGCTCTTACTAATAAATTACCACTTATACTTTCTTCATCTTTAGCATCTTCTCTTAAAGTATAAAAATAACTCCCTTTAAGTTTCATATTACTTGCCTCTTTTCTAATACATATTATAATCTACAAAATGTTTTAAGTCTAGTTAAATGATATTAAAAAACACACCACTACAGTGTGTTAAATTATTTATTTGGATCTACTAAAATTTTAATTGAATCAGATTCTCCACTATAAAGTTCTTCATAAGACTTTCCTACTTCTTCTAAACTTACTGTTTTAGAAACAAATTTTAATACTTCTACTTCTTTATTAGCTATCATACTAATACATTTAGCAAATTCTGCTTTAGTATAAGCAATTGCTCCAATAACAGTTATCTCTTTCATAACTGTTTCTATAGTAGCTAAATTTATCGGTGTCATTGAAACACCAACAAGTATTACTGTACCTCCAGCTTTCACTAAAGACATAGCACTGTTAACTGCTGGAGTATTTCCACAACATTCTATAACTTTATCAAATTTACTGTTATAATCAGCCATAACTTTTTCATCTTTAGCATCAATCCATTCATCAGCAACCCCTAAACTGACAGCTTTTTCTCCCCGTCTTTCATTAGTTTCTGATACAACTACTTTACTAGCACCACTTCTTTTCGCAAACATAGCAGATACTAAACCAATAATACCTCCACCAATTACTAAGACATTATCGCCAACATCAATATTAGCTAAATTAATTGCATGATAACCAACTGCAGTTGGTTCTACTAAAGCTCCTTCTTCATAACTCATATTATCTGGTAATTTTAAAACCATATCACTACGAACTTTAAGTTGTGGCGCAAGCCCTCCCGGATTATCTAAAGAAAGCCCACTTGCATGTAACCATGTATCATGACAATAATGAATATTACCAGTTAAACACGCCTCACATTCACCACAAGGTGAAATTGGTAACGCTGTTACTCTATCTCCTACTTTTAAATCTTCTCTTCCACCATTATCTAAAACTTCTCCAGCATATTCATGTCCCATAACCAAACCAACAGGTTGTCCTAACTCCCAATAATGAATATCTGAACCACAAATACCCGTTTTCTTAACTTTAATTAATACTTTTCCTTCTTCTTTTTCTGGTTCATTTATTTCTTTAATTTCAAATTCTTTTTTTCCTTTAATTGCTACACTTTTCATAAATCCTCCTTATTCTTATTATACCAAACAAATTCTTTATTATAAATTAATTTACAAAATTTTGACATTTATTTATACATAATATCTATATCAACATCTCCATTAATTCCATCGATATGTCCATTATTGCAAAGTTGCCATATTTGATAATCACCTTCATAATTAGTTTTAGATGTATAATGAGCAAGCCAAACAGGAAATTCTTTTTTATTTGTCCAAATAGTTTCTAAATAAAATTTACTACTATAAAGCATTCCTTCATAACCTTTTTTCTTAATTCTATCCATAAAATTATCAGCAATTTCATTTATTTCATGAAAACTAATTTTATAACTATTCCATTTTGTCCAATTTTCCCAATCAAATACTATTGGTAAATCTATTTTTTTACCATCTAACTTTTTAATAACCCAATTAGCTTGTTTAATAGCTTCCTTCGAACTAGTTGCTATACTATAAAGATATACTCCTACTTTAAGTCCAGCTTTTTTAGCATTCTCATAATTTTGTTCAAAATATGCATCCATACTTAAATCCCCTAAGGCTTCTTTTTGGACACCTATTCTCATCATTACAAAGGAAGCCCCGGCATTCTTTACCTTTTCAAAATCAATATTTTCTTGCCATTTAGATACATCAATTCCAAATTCATTATTATCTGTTTTATATTCATTTATTACATCTGCAAATTCTTTTTTAGGTGCTTCTTCAGGCGTACTAGGTTTTGAATTATTATCTTTTTTTGGTTTTTCAATAACATTAACGGTCACATTAACTTCTTTTTTATTATTACTACTATCACTTAAAGTATATAAAAGTTTATAAGTCCCAGCTTTATTTAAATCATATTCTCCAGTGATTTCACATTTAACATCCCCCGTATAATTATCGCCATAAGTAATTAAGTTACATAAGTCCCCTTCATAACCTACATACACCGTTTTATTTGTACCACTAAAAACTTTAGGCATTTCTCCGTCAATCACATTCAACACATAATTATAAACATAATTTTTTTTATCTTTTTTAAAATATACTTTTAATTTTTTTTCTCCTAAACTATTTGTATCAATTTTATAATTTTCACTAATTACTTTAACATCACTTTGAAGAGTCATAATATCTTTTAAATAAGTATCACTATAAACAGGAACACTATTAACTATAATACTAATATTATCATTTGTTTTATCTTCATAAGTTTTTCCTTCACAACCAGTAATAATTAAACTTGCTAACAAAATAAAAATCCATTTCATAAAAAACCTCACAAAAAGATTATACAATAAAATTATATGTACACCAATAAATTTTTAATATTATGCACAAAAAAAGATGTTTAATAACTAAACACCTTATAAATATTCAACAACTTTAATATTTTTTTGAAGCTTCTCAATTAAATCCTCTGGTTCATATTTAGAAAACACTTCGACAAAATTACTATGATCCATTAAAAACATATCATAATATTCTAAGAAAATTTGTTGATAATTAGTTACTCCTAGTTCTTTTAAATAATCAATATTTGCACTTACTAATTTTTTGCTTTTTTTAATAGCATCAATTAATTTTTTAGGAGAATTATTTAAAAATTCAGCAATCTCTTCTTTATTAAAATCATATTTTTCTAAAAATTTCATGCTGCTCTACCTCTTCCTATTTCAAATTGTTCATCAGGAATATCATTTATACCAACATATCCCATATCATTATTCATATTTTTTAAACTATCAAGTTCTGCTAATTCTCTTTCTAAATCTGCTCTTATTGCATTAAAACTAGTTTTTTCAGCTTCAATTTTTTCCATATCTTCATGAGCTTTTCTATATTCATTTATATCAACAATATTATTATTAATAGTATCGGCCTCATTTTGAATAGCAGGTTCAACAGTAATAATTTCTTTATTTAAAGTCTCTTTATTATCTACTGTCATATCTTTATTAAATTCTTGTTGCCAAGCTTTACTGCTAAAAAGAAATGGTTCATAAGTTCCATCTTCTTTTTTGTAAGGTTTACCTATTTGAATACAATAATTAATTTTTTTATAAATATCTATAACATTACGATTAATCATTGAAGGATTTTGTCTATAAATATCTGATTCATGTATTTCTTCTAAAATAGCAAATTTCTTTTCAATTTCTGCTAAACCATTACCAAAAATAGTAAGTTCATGAGCTTTAGTAATTGTAACATTTTTTGAAGTTAAAAATTTAAGAATATCTTTTATCTCTTCTGTACTTACTAAAGATAATGAAACAGCATGTTTCTCTATTGCTCTTCTTCTTTCTTCTTCACTAAAATTAAATAATTCTAATTTTTCTTTTAAATCCATATTAACCTCCTAATATGCCATTAATGGAACTTTTTTAGGATCAAGTCCACTACTTCTTAATTTATTAATCGTATCGTCTAAATCATTTTTATTATATTTTATTAGAATTCCTGGATTTAAGTAAATGTCCAAAGGTTCTTTTCCAATTTCAATTAATTTATTAATTTTTTGTTCAAATTCTTTATCATATAATAATTCAACATTATCTATAAATAAATCTAAATTAATTTTATTATTTTTTGCATATTCTACATTATTCTTTAAAACATTTACACTATAATTTGCTAATACTTTATCTAAATCATTACTTGTAAATTCCAAATGATCAAATCCTAAATCTGTAAGAAGTTCAATTAACTCATCTTTCGGTGATTTTACTTCTTCTACTTCTTCATATGAATTATCTTTTACTTCTTCTTCTTTATTTTGAACATTTTCCTTTGCTTCTTGGAACACCTCAGAAATACTCATTCCCGGATGGGCAGCATTTTTTAATTTATTTTCATAATCGTATAAAGCATCTTCAGGGAACATCATAATTTTAGCAGCTTCTCTACGTTCATCTTCATTAAAATCAAATTTTTCAAGTAAACTTGTTATTGAATCTCTAGTAATATTGATATTACCATTTAAAGCTAATTCAAAGTATTCATTTAATCTTTCTTGATTTTCAATAGCTTCATCTTTTCTAATTGCTAACTCTTCAATTGTAGCAATTGCTGTATTCATTTCAGCTTCTACCTTAACAAGTTCATCTTTAGCACTTTTTTTCTCTTCTTGAACTTTCTCAATTGTTTTAGGAAGCAATCTATTAACTTCTTCACTTAATCTATCTGGATTAAAATCAACTTTTAATTTTTCTAAAACAATCTTAAAATCATCAGTTTTAATATGACTTAAAGCATTAACAAGTTTTTCTCCTTCTTCAGCTAAAACTCTTTCTTCCTCTGTTAAATTTTCTATTTTTTCTTGTAATGTAGTTTTTTCACTAGAAGTTCTTTCTTTAGTTTTAGTAGCAATATCTTTTTCTTGTTTCATTTTTGCTAATATAACACTATCTTCGCCACGCAAATTATATAATTTATCTAATAGTCTTGTTATCTCTGCAGTTAACATTTTCATTAGAATCACTCCCTCTTATTATAAGTTCATTATAACAAAAGTGTCTTTATTTGTAAATAATAACTATAAATTTAAATTCTAATTATTTCTGTTAATAATATTTTTTACTTTATTTTTTATTCTTTGAATTGTATTATCAATTTGTTTACTATTTTTATTTAATATTTTTGCTATTTCTTGATAATTTAAACCTCTTATTTTTAAAACAAAAACTTCATATTCATTTTTGGTAAGTCTACTTTTTATTAAACTAATTAATTCTTTATAATCTTCTTCTTCTGTAATATTTTTAAGTGGATCATATTCACCTTCATCACTTATTATATCCATAAGTCTTGAACCATTTTCAACATAAATAAAATCTAATGAATACATATCTTGAAGATTTCTATATTTATCTCTACTATATTTTCTTATAATACCAAATATTCTTCTTTCAATACAAACAGTTATAAATGTTGGTAATGATGCATTTCTATCATCTCTATAATTATGTAATGCATCACTAAAACCTACACTACATTCACTATAAATTTCTTGATAATCAACATTTAAATTATTTAATTGAGAAGAATGTTTTTTTATTAAAATATTAATTATAAACTTATATTTAGCATAAAGTAAATTTTTAGCATCTTCATCATTTTCTCTATATAACATTAATAATTCATTATCATTAGTATCAACTGTATAATCTATCATTTCTTAACCATCCCATATAAAAGTATACCAGCAGAAGTACTTGCATTTAAGCTATTAATCTTTCCATACATTGGAATACTTATAACAAAATCACTATTATCTAAAACTAATTTACTTATTCCCTTACCTTCATTACCAATTACTAAAACTTTTTTTGATGCATAATCTATTTGTTGATAATTTTCTCCAATCATATCAGCAGCATATACAAAATAACCATCTTTTTTTAATGATTTTAATGCATTAACAATATTATTAACTCTAATTATTTTTACATGTTCAATTGCTCCTGCACTAGTTTTAACAACAGTATCTGTAATTCTTACACTTCGATCTTTAGGAATAATAATACTTTTTACTCCTACACATTCACAAGTTCTAATAATTGCTCCAAAATTATGAGGATCTTCTAAATGATCTAGTACTACTACTAAATTCCCCTCTACATCTTGTAATGAATAATATTCATAATCATCTATATCTATAACAATACCTTGATGATTACCATTAACCATTTTTTCTAAAACTTTTTTATCAACAAAATTATATTTTAAATTATTTTTCCCTAAATAATTTATATATTCTTTACTACTAATATAGATTTTTCTAATTTTATTTTTGTCAATTTCCGTTAAGATGTTTTTTCCATATACTAGCATATTCTCACCTAGCACTTATTGTATCATATTTTTTCCTACTTGCATAACATTTATTTTTTAAGTATATTAATAATAAATTTATCGAGGTGTTTACATGTTTAAATATAGTTTAGATAATAAAAGATATCACACTCTTAATTATTTTTATAGAACAAAATTTAATAGTAAAGTATTTAAAGTACCTATTGATGCCCATTTTAGTTGCCCAAATAAAATAAATAATCATGGTTGTATTTATTGTTATGAAAATAGTAAAGCTAATATTATTGATAGTAAGGCTTCTATTAAAGAACAATTTTTAAATAATATTAAAGTATTAGAAAAAAAATGGCCAAATAGTTTATATATACCTTACTTTCAAGCTGGTACTAATACTTATGCTCCACTTAGTACTTTAAAAAATATTTATGAAGAGTTATTAAATGAACCAAAAGTTGTTGGCCTAGCTATTGCTACTAGACCTGATACTTTATCTAATGAAATACTTGATTATTTAGAAACATTAAATAAAAAAACATTTTTAACAATTGAGCTAGGCTTACAATCAAGTAATAACAATACTTTAAAATTTATTAAAAGAGGACATGATGTTAATACATTTATTAATGCTGTAAAAGAACTTCATAAAAGACATATTTTTGTAGTAGCCCATATTATAAATGGGCTACCCTATGAAACAGAAAAAGATATGCTAAATACTATTAAATTATTAAATAATTTAAATATTGATGGTATTAAAATACATATGTTATATGTTTCAAAAAATACAGAATTAGCTTCTATATATGAAAAAGAAAAATTTCATATATTAACTAAAGAAGAATATATAGATATTGTTATTAAACAATTAGAATTATTAAAACCAGAGGTAGTTATTGAAAGAATTACTGGTGATCCTATCAAAGAAGAATTAATTACTCCAACTTGGTTATTAAAAAAATTTTGTGTATTAAATGATATTGATAAAGAAATGGTAAAAAGAAATACCGAACAAGGTATTTCATCTTCCAAATAATTGTTAATAACTTCTTAGTTTTCAACAAAATAAAAGGGAGGTCGTTACTTCTCCCAGGGTTAAGTTAAGTCTATTTTTACGTCTTCGTTGACGATTTTTTTATTTGTTATGAAACGATGTAAAATGGAGTTCCTATTTCTCCTGTACCTTCGAGTACCACATCGGACTTCAGATAGAAGACCGGGCGGATAGCATATCCAAGGCTTAAATTGCTGTAGTCAACGGCTCCACTTGGGCCCACCCACCACGCAGAGAAGGCAGCAGTCCCGGCAGCGTTGTTTCGACCCATACGAGTCATGGTCCATTCGAATCGCTCATCTGTAGATGTTTCTCCTCCATTATTACTCATATGTATCCAACTTGTTTTACATTGTGCAGCATCTTGCCTACAACTCGATTCTGATCCTGTTCCACTTAATGCATATGCATAATCATGTATATACATTAATCCTATTGGTTTTGATTCTGTCTTTTTTTCCCATTTTTTATCTGTTACTTCTTTTCCAGTTATTGGATCAATATATTTTGTATTTGCTTGACCTGTTTCTATTTTATATACTGTCTCTGTTGGTATATTTGAATTTATATAACCATAACTTATATCTCCATATAACCATTGTTGTGGTTCTATTTTATTTTGTATACTACTATCTAATGTATTATAGTATGTATTATTTAATGTGCTAAATATTGTACTTTCTGGCCACTCTTTGTTTGTTGAATAATTATCCCACCATTGATGTGTACTTTCATATCTTGTTTGTTTTATTACTTTGATATTTCCTTCTTCTGTTATTCCTATGATTCGATACATGTTTTCATCTGTTCCACTACTAGTTGCATTACATCCATTTAGTCCCACTTCATTCAAACATATATAATTTTTTACTTTATTTCCTTTTAATTCATCTACACCTTGGTAACGGTACATTCCTCCAATTGGTTCATCACTTAAACTTTCATCATTTGTTCTTGAATCTATTAATTCTTGTGGATTCTCTGGTGTTTTTTTATCAAAATATAAATAACAGTATGATGTTTTATTTGTACTTACTGTTATTTTATCACTTTCATATGTTAAACTATTTTCTATTTTTTCTCCATTATTATCCATACATCCTGACTTTTCTGTATTTAACTTATAATCATTTCCTGGAAATATTGATTGTTCTTTATATTCTCCATCTTCCCCTTTTACCATAATAGCAAACATATTATTTTTTTCAACATCTTTTAAGCTAACTGTATCCAATGTTGCATTTACCGATTTATTCTTGCTTATAAAAACTATACTTGTTGTTAATAATAATATTAGAATTAATAATGTAATAGTTATTTTCTTATTCATATTTTTATCCATCCTATATGTCCATAGGTAATATTTACCTATACAACAATTACATTATAGGCAAATTATGCCTAAAAGTCAATAGGTAAAATATAACTATATTAAAATGGTGTTGGTGTTATAAATGAATAGATTAAAAGAGATTCGAGAAGACAAAGATTTATTTCAAAAAGATATAGCAGAATATCTAAATGTTGATCAATCTAATTACAGTAAATATGAATTAGAAAAAATTAACATTCCCATTTCTATACTTATAAAATTAGCAGATTTTTATAATACAAGTGTTGATTATTTAGTATATAGAACTGATGATAGAAAACCTTATCCTAAAAGTAAATTATCTAAATGAGATTCTACCAAATATGGTAGTTTTTTTTACAAACAAAAAAGGGAGGTCGTTACTTCTCCCAGGGTTAAGTTAAATCTATTTTAACGTCTTCGTTGACGAGTTTTTATTTGTTTTATTATCAATTTGCTATGTAGAATGGTTCTAACGTTGTTCCTTTTCCTTTTAATTTAATATCATTTGTTAGATAGAAGACGGGACGAACAGCAACCTTACGTTCTAAGGTGCTGGTGTCGACACGACCGTCTACATACACAAACCACGCATCGAAGAAATTAAGGGAGTCATTACGCCGACCCACACGCGACATGGTCCATTCATAATCTGATGTATTTCCATTTTGGTACATATGCATCCAGCCACTATCTCTACATTTATTATATGAATCTGCTCCTTTAGAATTATGGCAACCATCTTGGTTTGCTTGATAATAATAATCATGTAAGTACATTAATCCTATATTGGCTTCTTTTGTATTTGTCCATTTCTCTCCTGTTACTTCTTTCTTATCAGATGTTGTTGGTCCATAGTATTTGGTATTCATGTCTCCACTTTCTACTTGATATATTTGATTTGCTGTTAATGTTCCTACAAAATTATAATGCATATCTCCATAATACCAGTTCCATTTTTGTATTTTTCCTTGTATTTCACTATCTAGTGTTTTATAAAATGTTTCATTTAAAGTTGTATATACATCACTTCGAGGCCATTCTGGACATCCACTACTTCCACAATAAGAATCATCATAACGTCCGCTCCATGCATATGTACTTGTTCCGTTGTTCGTAAATTTTGTTTGCTTTATTACTTTGATATTTCCTTCTGGAGTTATTCCTATGATTCGGTACATATTGTCATCATAACCATTATTTTTTGCATCACATCCATTTGTTCCTACTTCTTTTAAGCATATATAGTTTTTTACTTTATTTTCTTTTAATTCATCTGCTCCTTGGTAACGGTACATTCCTCCAACTAAAGTTTTACTTAACGCATCTGTAGTATCTTCTAATCTTAATGTATTTTCTTGATCTGTTGGTATTACTTCTGTTAATGTATATGGATCTTCTACTGTTCCACTTCCATATAATGTTATATTACTTTTTAAATAGAATACTGGGCGAAGCGCAATAGCACCTACCAAGGAGCCGTTGGTGATTTCACCGTCCGTATCCACATACCATCTCCAGAAGAGAACAGAGTTATAATTACCCCGACCAACACGCGTCATGGTCTGTTCTCTTGCCTCATTTCCAGATGTTGTTATTCCATTATTTTTTATGTGCATCCAACCATTATCTTTACATTTTTGATACGAATCTTTTCCTTTTGCATAATGACAACCATCTTCGTTTGCTTGATAATAGTAATCATGTAAATATATTAATCCTATATTAGCTTTTTCATTCATTTGAGTCCAGCTTTCATTTGTTACTTCTGCTGTATTACTTGATTTATGTCCATAGTATTTTGTATTTTTTGCTCCTGTTTCTACTTGGTATATTTCATTTGCACTTAATGTCCCTACAAAATCATAATGCATATCTCCATACCACCAGTTTTGTGGTTCTATTTTATTTTTTATTTCTTCATTTAATGAATTGTAAAATGTGGTATTTAATGTTGTATATAATTCACTTTCTGGCCATTCTGGACAACCATCTGTTCCACATGTTGAATCGCTATCATTTGAGTTCCATGCATAATTTCCTATACTTGTTTGTTTCATGACTTTTATATTTCCATTCTCTGTGATTCCTATAATCCTATACATTTCATCACTTTGACTTGAACATTTTCCTTCGAAACATAAATAGTTATCTACATCTGGTCCTTGGTAACGATACATACCTCCTACAGGATTAATACTTAATCCACTGCTCTTTTTTAATTGTTCTATTAATTCTTTTGCATTATTCTTATCAAAATATAAATAACAATATGATGTTTTATTTGTAGTAAGAGTTACTTTGTTACTATCTGAATCATATGTTAAGCTGTTTTCTATTTTTTCTCCATTATTATCCATACATCCAGATAATTTTTCATTATAGAAATAATCTTCAGGCCATTCATTAGAGTTACTTACTTCATATTCTCCACTATCATTTTGAAGCATTATTGCAAACATATTATTTTTTTCTACTTCTTTTAAACTAACTGTATCTAATGTTGCATTTACCGATTTATTTTTTCTTATAAAAACTATACTTGTTGTTAATATTAATAATAAAATTATTGTTGTAATAAATATTTTCTTTTTCATATTTGACTTTCCAATCTTATATACAATAGATATTTTGTATCTTAAGTTGATTATACAAAACTTATTTTGTATTGTCAATACAAAGCTTTAGTTGTATGAGAATTTTTGTTAAAGGTGATATTTATGAATATTAATAGAATAAAAGAAATAAGAGAAGATAGAGATCTATATCAAAAAGATGTTGCTAATGCTTTAAAAATAAAACAACAACAATACTCAGAGTATGAAATAGGTAAAAGGCTAATTCCAATTAATTATTTAAGTGATTTAGCTGATTTTTATGATGTATCAATAGATTACTTATTAGGTAAAACTGATGAAAGAAAGCCTTATCCAAAAAGTAAATTAATGAAATAAAATGTAAAAGGAAGAAGTTTTTAAGCTTCTTCCATTTTTTCAAATTGACTATTATATAATTCAGCATATTTACCATTAAGTTTTAATAATTCTTCATGAGAACCTTGTTCTACTATATTACCTTCTTGCATCATTAATATTAAATCAGCATTTTTAATAGTGGATAATCTATGAGCAATAATAAATGATGTTCTTCCTTCAGTTAATTTATCCATCGCTTTTTGAACTAATTCTTCTGTTCTTGTATCAACACTACTAGTGGCTTCATCTAAAATTAAGAAAGGGGCATCTTTAACCATACCACGAGCAATAGTTAACAATTGTTTTTGTCCTGAAGATAATGTTTCATTATCACTAAGTATTGTATTATAACCTTTAGATAAAGATTTAATATAATGATGTAATCCCACTATCTTACATACTTTTTCTATTTCTTCATCAGTAATATTACTTTTATTATATTTAATATTTTCTTTTATAGTACCTTCAAAAACCCATGTATCTTGTAATACCATAATAAATAAATCATGAATATTTTTTCTAGTTAAATTTTTAGTAGATACACCATCAATTTTAATATCACCATCTACTATATCATAGAATTTCATTAACAAGTTAACCATTGTTGTTTTACCAGCTCCCGTTGGTCCTACTATGGCTATTTTATCCCCTGGATTAACTTTAACATTAAAATCTTTAATTATTGTTTTATCTTTATCATAACCAAATTTAACATGTTCAAAAACAATTTCTCCTTTAACATTATTTTTGTTTAGTGACTCTTTGATTCCATCTTCACTACTCATTTCTTCTTCATCTAAAAATTCAAATACTCTTTCAGATGCAGCAGCACAAGATTGAAGACTTGATAAAGATTGAGCAATTTGTGATAAAGGTTGAGTAAATAAACGAATATATAACATAAATGCTACTATTACACCAAAATCAATAATATTGTTCATAGTTAGTAGAGCTCCTACTACACATACACAAACATAACCAAAGTTACCAATAAATCCCATAAATGGATGCATTAACCCTGATAAAAATTGTCCTTTTCTTACATCATCAAATATTTTATCATTAACATTATCAAAAACTTCTTCAGCTTCTGTAATACCATTATAAACTCTTACTATATTGTGTCCAGAATACATCTCTTCAATATGACCATTAAGTTCACCAATTTCATCTTGTAATCTATCAAAATATTTTTGACTTTTACTAATAACAAAAATCATAAAAGCAAACCCAATTAAACTAGAAAGTATTGCAGTAAGTGCCATAATACCATTAGTTATAAACATCATAAATACTGATCCGATTAAAAGAGTTATGGCACTTACTAACGTACCTAAACTTTGATTTAATGTCATACTTAAAGTATCAACATCATTCGTTACTCTTGATAAAATATCTCCATAACTATTTTTATCAAAATATTTTAAAGGCATATTATTAATTTTTTCACTAATTTCTTTTCTTAATTGTTTAGAAAACTTATTAGTAACTACAGCCATAATAAATTGTTGTAAATAACCAAAGATAGCACTTACAATATACATTATTAATAATATTAAACTAATTTGTTTAATTTTAGTCATATTTATACCATTAAATAATCCTTCAGTAATTAAATTAGTTATTTCTTTTAATTTATCAGGACCTATTATTGATAAAATAGAACTAATCATCGCAAGAATAACCGCTACTAAAACAGGAATAAAATAAGGTTTACAATAATTTATTAATGTTTTCATAGACTTTTTAAAGTCTTTAGCTTTTTCATTATTTTGTCCTGGCCCTCTTCTTCTACCATGGTTCATTATTTATCACCTTCTTCTAATTCACTTTGCGATAATTGAGATAAAGCAATTTCTTTATAAACTTTACAATTTTTTAATAATTCTTTATGTGTACCCATTCCTACTACTTTACCTTCATCAATAACTAAAATTTTATCAGCTTCTTTAATCGTACCTATTCTTTGAGCTACAATTAAATTAGTAGCATCTTTAGTATATTTTTTTAATTCTTTTCTTAAAGTAAAATCTGTTTTATAATCAAGTGCACTAAAAGAATCATCAAATATATATATTTCTGGCTCACGAGCAATCGCTCTTGCAATAGCTACTCTTTGTTTTTGACCACCAGAAATATTAGTACCACCTTGAGAGATGCTTGCATCATATGTTCCTTCCATTTTAGAAATAAATTCAGTTCCTTGTGCAACATCTATTGCTTCTTTTATTTTTTTATCATTAGGTTTTTTACCATCATTCATTCCATAAGCAACATTTTCTTTTATAGTACCTCTAAAAATAACAGCTTTTTGTGATACATATCCTAATATATTATTTAAAGATTCAATTTTATAATCTTTAACATTTACACCATCTACTAATACTTCTCCTTCAGTTGCATCATAAAATCTTGGTATTAAATTAATTAATGTTGATTTACCTGAACCAGTTGAACCAATAAATGCCACTGTCTCTCCACGATTTGCTTTAAATGAAATATCATGTAACATATATTCTTCAGCATCTGGATATTTAAAAGATACATGTTTAAATTCTACTGTTCCAACTTCATTACCTTTTGTAACAGTACCATCTTTAATTTTTTCATCTGTTTCTAAAACTTCTAAAATTCTTTTAGCTGATACAGATGCTCTTGGATAAATAATAAATATCATTATTAACATCATAAAAGACATAAGTACTTGCATAGCATAAGATGAAAATACAACCATATCACTAAATAAAGATATTTTATCCATCATATTAGCTTTATCTATTAATATTGCTCCAATAAAATAAATAGCTAAAGATAAAGTTGTCATTACAAGTGACATTACTGGAGATAATATTCCCATTGTTTTTTGATTAAATAATTGAACATTTTTTAATTCTTCATTAGCGTGTTCAAATTTCTTTTGTTGATAATTTTCAGCATTAAACGCTCTTATTACACGAATACCAGTTAAATTTTCTCTAGTAATTCTATTTAAATTATCAGTTAATTTTTGAACAATTTTAAATTTAGGGAATACTAATAACATTAAAATAACTATTGTAATTAGTAAAACTACTACCCCAATAAGAGTAGCTAAACTCCATGTTAAATTTTTACCTGTTATTTTAACAATAGCCCACGTAGCCATAATCGGAGCTTTAATAATTGCTTGTAAACCCATACCAATAAGCATTTGTACTTGGGTAACATCATTAGTAGTTCTAGTTATTAAACTACTAGTAGAAAAATTTTTAATTTCTTCTGTACTAAATTTTCCAACTTTAGAAAAAATTTCTCTACGAATTATTTTACCAAAATATGCTGCTACATATGCTGCAAAATAGCCAACAACAAATGACGCCACTAAACTTCCTAGGGCACAGGCTACCATGTAGCCACCTTCTTTTAGAATGCTAGACATAGTACTGCCTTCAGTTTGAACTAAAACAGTAATTTCCGACATATAATCAGGTATTTTTAATTCTAAAAATACATTTATAGAAATAAAAATTACACATATAAGTGCATATATTAATTGTTTTTTCCCCATTTTTTTAAATAACTTAAACATTATAACTCCTCTTTCTAGTCATTATATGATTTTATCAACATTTAAAATATATTTCAACTAATTTCAAACATTCCTATATTTTATTATCAAAATGTGATAATTTTATGAAATTTGCTATAAAAAAAGTAGTTAATACTACTTATGTCTTTTAAATTTAAAATATTTGTATATTTCTACTATATATAATATAGAAAAAGCAAGTAAAAATAAAATAATTAAATGAAGAAAAGGAACACTTCTAATTTGTAATAAATTATTAAATAAAGGTATTTCCATAACCAATATTTGTAGTATTAAAGTTACAAATACTCCATAAAATATTAATTTATTATTTTTAAAAGGTATTTCTAAAATACTTTTACTTTCACTACGACAATTAAAAACATGAATGTTTTGAATAAAAACCATTAAAGCCATTATATAACTTCTAGCTACAACTACATCATAATTTAAAACTCTTAATAAATATATCCAAACCATAAAGACTATCACACTAATAGAAAAAGCTGAAAATAATATTTCACTTATTAATTCTTTATTAAAAAGTGGTTCTTTAGGACTTCGTGGTTTTTTAGTCATAATATCTTTTTCACTTTTTTCAAACGATAAAGAAAAATCTTGTATTCCATCAGTAACAACATTAAGCCAAAGTAAATGAATTGCTAAAAGAGGCATAGGTAGATTAAAAAGTAGCGAAAAGGCAAAAAATAAAACTTCTGCAATACCACAAGAAATTAAAAAATATACTATTTTTCTTATATTATCATAAGCACATCTACCTTCAATAATACCTGTAACAATTGATTTAAAACGATTATCTAAAATAATCATATCAGATGCATCCATAGCAATATCAGTTCCACTACCCATAGCAATACCAATATTTGCAGCTTTTAAAGCTGGGGCATCATTTACTCCATCACCAGTAACAGCTACAAACTCGCCATTTCTTTTTAAAGATTCTACTATTTGTAATTTTTGTATTGGGCTTACGCGTGAAAAAACTCTTTTATTAGAAATATATTTATCAAACTTTTTTTCACCCATTTCATAATACTTTAATAACTCTTCTCCATCTGTAACTAAATTATAATCATTTACTAAATTTAATTCTTTAGCAATAGAAAATGCTGTTAAAGGATGATCACCAGTAATCATTAAAACTTTAATACCAGATTTTTGACAATTAAGTATTGAAGATATTGTATCTTCTCTAATGGGATCTATAAATCCTGTTAATCCCATAAAACATAATTTTTTAATATCTTCTTTAGTATAATTATCTTTTCTTTTAACTTCTCCTTTAGCTAAAGCTATTACTCTATAACCATCTTTAGCTAAATATTCATATTGTTTATCTAAATAATCAGTATTTATTTTTTTGGAACACAAATTAATTTTATTACAAAATTTTTTAATAACCTCTAATGATCCTTTAACGGTACAATATACTTTATTATTTTCTTCATAAAATATAGCAGAATATTTATTATCTGATTCATAAGGTATTGTTGCCAATACCTTTATATCATCTTTATTTATTTTTAATTTTTTACCTAATACTAAAAAAGCTAAATCTATAGAATCTCCACCCATTTTATTACCATTAATAAAAGCTTCATTATTAATAATACCTAATTTAGCAATCTCTTCAGCATAAGATATATTTTCTCCGATAACTTTTCCTTTAGTACTGTAACCAGTACCTGTTACTTGATATTCCATATTATTAGGTAAAAGAATTTTTTTCAAAGTTTGTTCATTAACCGTTAAAGTACCTGTTTTATCTGAAGCAATAACTGTACAACTTCCTAAAGCTTCTACTGCATTTAATTTTCTTACAACAACATTTTTCTTAGACATTTTATTAGATGCTATAGTTAATGCCATAGTTAATGCTAATGAAAGCCCTTCCGGCATAGCAGATACTGATAAAGCAATGACTGATAATAATATCTCGTTAGTAGGTACCCCTTTCATTGCAAGTAGAATAATTAAAATAAAAGCAATTAAAACAATTAAAATAATTATTTCTTTAGAAAATTTCTCAATTCTAATCGTTAATGGAGATTTTTCTTCTTCTGTATTATTTATTGTATTAGCTATTTTACCTATTTCTGTATCTAAAGAAATAGCTACTACGATACCTTCTGCTCTTCCACTAAGTATATTAGTACCTGCAAATAACATATTAGTTTGTTCATTTATTAAAGCTTTTTCTTTATCAATTATTAGATTATTTTTTGGAACACTTGTACTTTCACCCGTTAAAACTGATTCATCAACACATAAATTTTGTGATTCTACAACTCTTATATCAGCACTAATTTGATTACCAGATTCCAGTAATACATAATCCCCTACTACTAAATTTGAAGAATCAATTTCTTCTTTTTTACCATTTCTTATTACTTTAGTTTTTATACTTACTAAATTTTCTAAAGCTTCCTTAGTTTTATTAGCTTTATTCTCTTCAAATGTTCCCATTAAAACATCCATTAAAATAATAATTAAAATAGCTAAAGCATCTACTACTTCACCCACTATAAAACTAATTAAAACAGTAATTAATAATAAAATAACTATAGGACTTTTAAATTCACTAAAAAATATTTTTAAAATACTATCTTTTTTCTTTTTAGGAATAATATTTTTTCCATAAATTTTTCTTCTTCTTAAAACTTCTTCATCTTTAAGACCATATTCATTTGTATCTAATTCTTTTTGAATTTCTTGAATACTTTTATTATAATACATATCTTAGTCATTCCTTTTACATTAATATAAGATTAACATAAATTATTTTATTTGAAAATACTTATTTATAACTAATATCATAATTACTAGGTCCTTTAATACATTTTCCTTCTTTAGAAAACCTAGAAGCATGACAAGGACAATCCCATGTTTCTTCAACTTCATTAAATATTAAACTACAACCTAAATGAGGACATTTATTATAAACAATATATTCTTCATTATCTTTTTTATATATAGCTATATTTTTTCCATTTTCATTTTTAAAAATTATATTTTTATTATACCATTTTTTATTTTTAAGAATTTTACTTTCTAAATAACTTTTAGTATTACTATAAACATTTTTTATTAAATTATTAATGTTAGAAAAATTATTAGCATTTAAAGGAGAAAATAATTTTTCATATTTATTTTCTCTTCCTTCCACTAAATCACTTAAAATAATTCCTGCTAAAAAACCATTAGTCATTCCCCAAGTATTATAACCAGTACCAATTAATAAAGAATCATTATTTTTTTCTATTTGACCTACATAAGGTAATTTTGTAGTAGTAAGTAAATCATCATTTTTCCAAATATATTCTGGTTTTAAATTTAATTTTTCACATTTTTTAATTACTCTTTCAAAATTACTCTTTTCGTCTAAATTATTACATATATTTGATGAATTACTTAAAAATATTATATAATCTTTATAATATCTTACTGAAGTACATGGATTTTTAGAGGTAATTAAAGTTATATTATTATATTTACTTTTAGATGCTGTTATAAATGATTTTTCTCTTTCAAACTTTAATGGTGATAGAAATGGAATTAGAAAAAATGGTTCATGACACGCTAAAATAATTTTTTTAGTTTTAATGGTATTTTTAAAAGTTTTACAAACATAACCATCATTCATTTTTTCTATTTTTATTATCTTAGTTCTTTCGTATATTTTTTTATTTTTTTCTAAACAAATCTTTTTTAAAGATTTTAAAAATTTTAAAGGATGAAATGTATAAGTATTTGAAACAGATATAGCATATAAACAATTAATATTTAAAGGTAACTGATTACTTTCATGCACTTTTATATTGAACTTTTCTAAAAGTTCTTTTTCATGTTTAACCATCTTTACTTCATTTAAATTATTTGTAAATACATAAGAATCTACTTCTTTTAAATCACAATTTATTTTCTCTCTCTTTATTACTTCTTTTATCTTTTTTATCGCATCAAGTTGACTTTCTAAATAAAGTTTAGATACATCATAAGAATATTTCTTCTCTAAATCACTATATATTAATTCTTGTAAATAATTAATTTTAGCAGTTGTTTTACCACTTACACCACGACCAATTAAATCTTGTTCCACTAAACATATATTTAAATTACTATTTCTTAAATTATATAATGTTGATAACCCAGTAATTCCTCCTCCTATTATTAACACATCTACATCTATATCTTTTTTTAAACTTTCATATTCTTCTTTTTCTACTGTATCTAACCAAATACTCATTTTTTTCATAATAATTCACCATTTATATTATGGTAATTAAATTTTATTTTATTATTTATTTTTTTTATATATTAATTTATCGAATAATGCTAGTACTCCCGGAAGTAAAATTACTATTAGTAGTACAGAACATAAAGAACCTTCAGATAATGTTTTACATATTTTTGAAGCAATAGCAGATGTAAAATTACCAACAATTAAAGTTACGATAATAAGAATTGATCCACTTGTTAAAATAGTTTGAATTGAATTATTATAAGCTTTTATTAATGAATTTTTAACATCTAATTTTTTTCTTGCTTCTAAATAATAAGATGTATATAAAATAGCATAGTCAATAGTAGCACCCATTAAAATACTTTGAACAATTAAAATAGATATAAAATATACAGAACCTCCAAATGATAAAATTCCCATAGTAAGATAAACAGCACATTGAATAAATAATATTAAGATAATTGGAATAATTAATGATTTAAAAGTAATTGCTACTACTACAAAGATAAAAATTATTGTTAAAATTGTTATTAAATTTAATTCATCTTGAAATGTATTACTTATTTCATAAGCTACTGGTGAATCTCCTACTACATAAGATGTATCAAGTATTTTTGATAAATCATTTTTAACACTTTTTATAAAATTAAAAGTATTATCCCCTTCTAGTTCATAAGTAGTATTTAAAACAATTCTGGAATAGGTATTACCTACTAATAAATCTTTAGCATCTAATACATCATTTCTACCATTTTTTATATCATTTTTCATTTCTAAAGAAATAAAATCATCAAATTTTTTATCAGTAATAATATCTTTATTTAAAAAATCTATAAACTGTTCAATAGTTAATGAGTAATCAATATTATAATCATTTTCACTACCATAATAAATGTATACTAAATTAATTAAGTTTTCATCTAAATCATCTGTAAGCTTAGATAAAGTATTATATATCTCTTTATTTGAGTATTTTTTATCATTTAAACTATTATTAATTATAGTATTTAAAATTTCTAATCTATTTTTAGAAAACTCACTAAAATTAGCACTGTAAGTTTCATTTTTCATAACATCCGTTACCAAAAATGAAACAAAATCTTTGTAAGAAATAGTCCTATTTAAGCCAGATTCAGTTGCATATAAAGAATAAATTAAAGAAATTGTTTCTTTTTTAATACCTAAAAATTTTGCTAATTCTTCTTGACTATATTTTACATTGTTTAAAGAACTTTCCATTATATTTTTAAGAAGTGTTAAATTTTGTAAACTATTTTTATCTAAACTATTTACTAAATTTTCATTAGATAGGATAAAATTAATAAATTCTATGGGTGAAAATGTTTCATTTTCACTTTCATATAAAATATAAATATTTTTAAGTTGTTCTTCTGGAATATTAAATTTTTCACTCAATTCTTTATAATCATATTGATTACCATTAATAGTACTATTCAT
The DNA here is from genome assembly GCA_947589495.1 of uncultured Bacilli bacterium. Classification (GTDB taxonomy): domain Bacteria; phylum Bacillota_I; class Bacilli_A; order RF39; family UBA660; genus SIG200. Next base: position 27,697 of record CANQAK010000005.1, read on the forward strand.
AATAAAATTTAATGTTAATAAATTATTTATAGTTTGTTCATCTAAACTTTTTAAAATCATTTCATTATTTATTAAAACATTTACAAATTCATATGGACTCATATTATCAACATTTAAAGATTTAAAAATATTTTGAACTATATTTTCATCTAAATTAAACAATATAGAAATATCTTTACTAGATAATTTATTATTTATAAAATCTTTATTACTAAAAGTTTTAAGTAAAGAAATTTTATTTTTTAAAAGATCATTAACTAAACTTTTATATTCTTCATTATTCATCATTTTTTCACTAACAAAATTAGTAAATTCAGATAAACTTAAAGTTTTATCTTCAATATTTAAGCTCTCATTATATAAAATTACTTGTTTAACTAAATTTTCATCTAACGCAAAGATATTTGCTAACTCTTTACTATTTAATTCATTAGATATAAGTGATTTATTAGTAAACTTATTTATAGTATAAATATTATTTTTAGTATTTTCATCAATATTTTTAGAATATTCGGAATTAGAAAATACGTAAGTAGTCATAAATGTTGTAAATTCTTCTAAAGTTAGTTTAGTATTATTATTTTGAGAATTATAATATATTAAAAGTTTATTAATTGTTTCTACAGGAATATTTAATGTATCTGAAATTTCTTTAATACTTCTTTTCTTATTAATATTTTCTTTATTAGCAAAATTTTCTAATTTATCTATATTAATTCTCATTTCATTACTAATTTTTTTATTCATATCTTCATTATTATAAACATTACTTTTAATAAATTTTAATAAATCATTTAAACTAATTAAATTATTTTCATCTTTATTATAATAGTAATAATAAAGTATTTTAATTAAACTATCTTTAGCATTAATACTTGTATTTAAACTATCTAATTTATCATTTAACTTTTCATATTTTAAAGGCATATTTATAGTATTACTATAACATAATACATCATCAATATTATTATTATTTTCTAAAACATTACAATAATCCTTTATTTTTTCTTCATCTTTAGTAGGATATAAAATAACCATTTGATTATTTGGTTTAAATACTTCATCTATTTTATTATCCTCTTCATTAGTATAAAGAATACCTAAATTACCTTTTAAAAGAAAACTTGTTCCAAATATAGCTATAAAGATTAATAAATTAAGATATCGACATTTATAAGATATTTTTCCAAATCCATCCATTTTAATAATAGGACTTTTCTTTTGCGTTTTAATAATAGCTTTATCAAATATTAAAATTAAACCAGGGAGAATAGTAAAAATACATATTAAACTTAATAATACTCCTTTAGCTAAAACAAAACCTAAATCTCTTCCAATTGTAAAACTCATAAAGATAAGTGCTAGTAATCCTACTATTGTTGTTACTGAACTACTAGAAATAGCTTTAAATGAATGGTATAAAGCATTTTCCATTGCTTTTACTTTATCTTTTTCTATTTGTCTTTCTTGATTATAACGTTCCATTAACATAATTGAATAATCCATTGATAATGCTAATTGTAAAATAGCTGCAATAGAATTAGTTATATTAGATACGCTAGAAAAAATAATATTAGTACCATGGTTTAATAAAACTGCAATCAAAATACATGTTAAAAATAAGAATGGTTCTATATAAGAGGTACTCATAATTATTAGAATAACTAAAGCAGTACCTACTGCTAAGGCAATAATAGAAAATGGTAAAACAACTTTATTATATTCACTAATTGTACCTGATGTATCAACTAGCTTATCATCAAAATGATCTAAAATATCGTTATAAATATCTCTAGCAATTTTAGACCTAGATTTACTAGATACTGTTAATTTATATAAAGTATAATCATCTTTATTATAATCTTCACTATCTTTTTCATAATCTATTTCTTTAATATTTTTTAAATTTTTTAAATAATTATATGCTTCATCTTTTTCTTCACTTTTCAAAGACTTCAACATAATATTTAAAGTACTAGTATTATCATTTTGAAATTCTTCATCCATAATATTCATACCAATTTTTGTCTCTGAAGTCTTAGGTAAATATTTTGATATATCATGTTCAATTTCTACTTTAGTTGATAAAAAAGCAGAAATAACACTTAAAATTATAAATAATATTAATATAAAATTTCTTTTTTTAACAATAAAATCAGTAATTTTTTTCATATATTAAATCCTTTCTAAATAAACAAAAAAAATTATAGCAATTTCAGTAATTTATTGTAAACATCAAATAATTAAATAGTGTCAAAATTTTTACAGTATATACAAATGTGTTTAAATATGATAAAATAGGCACATAATATATAATGAAAAAGGAAGTGACTTTGTGAAAGTTAAAGTAATAAATTCTTCTTCAAAAAAGACAAGAGAAAAAATAAAAGAAGCTTTTGCTCTACTTTTAAAAGAAAAACAATCTCTAAATAAAATAAGTGTTACTGAAATTGCTAAAGAAGCTGATATTACAAGAAGTGCTTTTTACACCCATTATGATAATATTTATGATGTTGCCAAAGAATTACAACATGAAACATTAGATGTCTTAACATCTTCTTTAGAAAATTTAAAAAGTATGGAAGACTTAAACAATTATTTTGATAATATATTTAATTATATTAAAATGCATGAATCACTTTATTCCATGATTTTATCGAGTAATGAACCATTAATATTTACAGATACTTTAGGAAATATAATTTCTAAAAATATATTTTCTATTTTAGAAAATACTCCCCACAATGATAATTTAAAATTAAAAATTAGTTTCTTTATTGATGGTTTTATAAGTTTAATTATTAAATATTTTCATAAAGAATTAAAATGTTCTTTAAACGATTTAAATACATTAATGAAAGAAACATTTGTACTTTTATTTAAAAATTAAATTAATTGACATATATAAATAATTATAGTATTATTTTTTTACCGGAGACTTTTGTCTTGTCAGGTCGATAGTTAGGTTTCGATTTATTTAAATTAAGCGTGCTATATTGTACGTCGTCCTAACTGGGAAAAAGACATATTGCATGTCTTTTTTTCTTATGGTAATAATATTTTAAAATCGACTAATTTAGATAATTTATAATTTATTGAATCTTTTTCATTAATTGCTTCTAAAGATTTTCTTCTTATAGTACCCGCTAATAAATCGGCTGCTTGAACTACATAACATTTTTTTGAATTTTTATAATAAATACAAATATCTAAAGAACTTTTAACTATGGGAGATATAGTTGAAGCATAATTATAATTACTTATACCATATTTTAATTCTTCTATTAAACCATCCTTTAAATTATAATAACCATTACTCTTAGTACTTTGTTCATCAATATTAATAATAATTCTAATTGGTTGATTAGATTTTACCTCTTCATTTTTAATTAATGCTTTAATAACTTCTTTAATCATTCTTCTAATCGAATAATCTACAAATCTTCCTTTTGCAGCTTTATTTTTCTTAATATGATTATATACTTCATCATTTTGGATAATCAACGCTACTACAAAATATTTTTTAATATAATTCATAATTCTTCTTTTATCAGCATTTTTAATATTAGTATTTTTTATTTCTGGACATTTTTTATTACAACTATTTCTTTGAAAACAATATTTACATTTTATATCATTAATAATACTTTTATATTGAGTAATAAATTTATCTTTTTCCTTCTTAGATAAAAAAACTAATCCACCATAAACACTTACATGTTCTTTTGGTGTTAGTTTACCTGAATCATCTAAACTGATATAAATTTCTTGCGTTTTTAAATTCATATTAATTCCCCCTGAATTATATATCATGAATTATAACACAAGTTACTTAAAAATAGAAAGTAATAATTATTGATTTTTTAAATTCCATGTTAATCCTTGATCAGTACTAAAAAATTTTAAATTTACTCTTTCATCTTTTTTAATAATATAAGAACAATCTAAAATAAGTTCATCATTTTCTAAATAAGGTACTTTAGTAACTTTTAAATATTCTATTTCATTATTAGAATAATTTATTTGAGCATTTTGAAACGTTTTACCACCATCTAAAGTAACATAAACACTATTATTTAAATTATTGATTTTTATATTTTCTGCAGTTATTGCAAACCCTAAATCTTCAGTTAAAAAAGTAAATTTAGCTTCATTACTTACTTTAATATAACTTTCAGAAACTGGAGTAAAATCTTCCCCATTATTTGTACTTTTTAAAACATGAACAATACTATTTTGTCCTAATACTGAATCTAATTTAGAAAATCTTAAAATAACATTATCAAATTTTTTCTCATAAAATACTTCTTCATCTATAGGTAATATATAATTATCATTTTCATTATATTCAATTTTTTCATTATTTTCTGTATAGTCAAAATTATCTATTACTTTACCATCTTCATTTTTAATATTCACAACATATTTTTTATATATAACTTTTCCATCATCATCATAGAAATAATACTCTATTTGATCAGGTAAACTAGTTTTTTCAAATGGATCATATCCACCTTCCCCAAAATATCCATGAACTTTTACTTTAGTACCCATTATAAATGGATTATAATAATCATAATAATCAACATCAACACTTAAAAATGAATTAACTACTGCAATATATTTATGTTCATCTAAAATAACAAAATGTTCTGGTTTATATAAAAATGCTAAAACTAATAATATTACTTGATAAAATACTATACATAACATAATAAATATACCTACAAAAATAGAAGTAACTATTTTAAATACTTTATCTTTTCTTATAAAAGTTTGTATTAACCCTATAACAAATAATAAAGCTAATAATCCTAACATTAAAATAATAAACCATAATTGAAATCTCATATTAAATAAATTTAAAATAATATTAGTAATTATAAATATTCCCAAAAAGATAAAAAATGTTATTAAAATATGGTTTTTTATTTTATTAAAAAAATTTTTCATATAGATCTCCCTACTTTAAAATAATACTTTTTTCATAATTAGATAAATAATTATCTTTTAAAATTAATCTTTGACTTCTAATAACAAAGTTAGAAATCGCGGGAACATTTATACTATTATCTCTTTCTATTAAAGAATCTCTATAATAAATTAATTCATCATTTATAATTTCAAATGTTCCCGATGACTTTTCTAGTACTTTTTTGGAATTTGTTTTATTATCAAAATAATATATACTAAGTTCTGCTGTAAACAAATTTTCAGATCCATCATTATTTATATGTGTATAAAAAGATATTCTTAAATTCGTATCTTCTTTATTTAAAGCATGAGAAACATTCATTCCCCCTAAAGATTTAATATAGTCCTTTATTTCAAATTTTTTACAATAGTTACCATTTCTAATACTATAAAAAATATTACGATAAAAGAAACTATTAGTTACTTCATAATTTATAATGGTAATATCTAAATCTTCATCATAGTAATAAGTTGTATTATTACAATTAAGATGCTCTAATGTATTTAAATAAGATTTTATCTCTGTTGTTAATATTTTTTTACCTCTAAAATTTTTATAAGAATAATTATTTTCATTATTTTGCATTAAGAATGAATACTTTGGTATTCCTAAATCAATTAATTTATTTTGTCCATAATTATAGCGAAGATGTTTTATTTCATAACCAAAAGGAATTACCATAAATAAAATAATAAGAAAAAGAATTAAAATAGCTACAGCTGCAATAGTAATTTTTTTTATTAACTGTTTTTTTATTTTTAATTTTTCTTCAATAATAATTTTTTCAACATCTATATTATTTTTTTTATCTATTTGTAAAATAGTATAAATATCAGTATCAAGAACACGAGCCAGTTTTTCTAAAATCATTACATCAGGTAAACTTAATCCCCTTTCCCATTTACTTACTGCTTTATCAGTAACATAAAGAAGATTTCCTAGTTCTTGTTGGGTTAAACATTTGGCTTTTCTTAATTTAGCTATATTTAAACCAATTTTATTATTATCCATAATTTTTCACCCAAAATAATTATAACATATAAACCTATTTTTGCTTCTCGACTCTTAGTTTAGTTAAAAAAAATAACATCTCCCATAAGAGATGCTATCTTTTATAAAATTTTTGAATTAATTATTTAATAATTTCTGATACTACACCAGCACCAACAGTACGTCCACCTTCACGGATTGAGAATTTAGTACCATTTTCAAGTGCAACTGGTGCGATTAATTCAACTGTCATATCTACATTATCTCCAGGCATAACCATTTCAACACCTTCTGGTAACTCGATAACACCAGTTACGTCAGTAGTTCTGAAATAGAATTGAGGACGATAATTTGAGAAGAATGGTGTATGACGTCCACCTTCTTCTTTAGATAGAACATATACACTAGCTTTAAACTTAGTATGTGGAGTAACACTTCCTGGTTTTGCAAGTACTTGTCCACGTTCAACGTCTTCACGAGCAATTCCACGTAGAAGTACACCAGCATTATCTCCAGCTTGAGCATAATCTAATGATTTACGGAACATTTCAATACCAGTAACAACTGATTTTTGAGTAGGTCTTAAACCAACGATTTCTACTTCATCATTAAGATTTAATCTACCACGTTCAACACGTCCTGTAACAACAGTTCCACGTCCTGAAATTGTAAATACATCTTCAATACTCATTAAGAATGGTTTATCTGTATCACGAACAGGAGCATCAATGTATGAATCAACTGCAGCCATTAAATCACGAATTGATTGAGCAGCTTTTTCATCACCTTCTAATGCTTTTAATGCACTACCACGAATGATAGGGCAATCAGAATCAAAATTATATTCTCCTAATAATTCTCTAATTTCCATTTCTACTAAGTCTAGTAATTCTGGATCATCTACTTGGTCACATTTATTCATGTAAACAACAATCTTAGGCACACCAACTTGACGAGATAATAAAATATGTTCTCTAGTTTGTGGCATAGGACCATCAGCTGCAGAAACAACAAGGATTGCTCCGTCCATTTGAGCAGCACCAGTAATCATGTTTTTAACATAATCGGCATGTCCTGGACAGTCAACGTGAGCATAATGACGTTTTTCAGTTTCATACTCAACGTGAGCAGTATTAATAGTTATACCTCTTTCCCTTTCCTCTGGAGCTTTGTCGATATCAGCATAATCAACAAATTGACCAAAATATTTAGTGATCGCAGCAGTTAATGTAGTTTTACCATGGTCAACGTGTCCAATAGTACCTATATTAACGTGTTCTTTAGAACGATCAAATTTTTCTCTTGCCATATAATATTTTCCTCCTTTTCTTATTTACTATTATATTTTATCTAATGCTTGAAATTTTTTCAAGTATTATTCTTAATTAACGCTGTTTTTCTTTATAATATCATCAGCAATATTTTTTGGTACTTCTTCATAATGATCTAATGTCATTGTAAATGTACCACGTCCTTGTGAATTAGAACGTAATGTTGTAGCATAACCAAACATTTCTGCTAAAGGTACCATTGCATTAATTGATAATGCATTTCCTCTTGATTCATTTCCTAGAGGTTTACCTCTTCTACTTGTTAAATCACCCATAACATTACCCATATATTCTTCAGGAACAACTACTTCAACCTTCATAATTGGTTCAAGTAATACTGGTTTACATTTATTTAATGCTTCTTTTAAAGCCATTGATGCAGCAATTTTGAAAGCCATTTCTGATGAGTCTACATCATGATAAGAACCATCAAATAATGTTGCTTTAACATCTACCATTGGGTAACCTGCTAAAATACCACCGGCCATTGCTTCTTGTAAACCTTTATCAGTAACAGGAATATATTCACGAGGAACTACCCCTCCTACAATTGCATCAACAAATTCATAACCTTTTTCAGGATTTGGTTCAAATTTAACCCAAACATGTCCATATTGTCCACGTCCACCTGATTGTTTAATATATTTTCCTTCACAGTCAGCTGCTTGTGTAATTGTTTCACGATAAGCAACTTGTGGACGGCCTATATTGGCTTCAACATTAAATTCATCTTTCATACGACGAACTAATACTTCAAGGTGTAATTCACCCATACCACTAATAACTGTTTGACCAGTTTCAACATCAGTTCTATATCTAAATGTTGGATCTTCTTCAGCTAGTTTTTGTAAAGCTTGACCTAATTTATCTTGATCAGCTTTACTCTTAGGTTCAATAGCTTCATCAATAACTGGTTCAGGGAATTCCATTCCATTCATTATTACTGGACTCTTTTCATCACAAAGTGTATCAGCTGTAGTTGTATTTTTTAAACCAACTAATGCAGCAATTTCTCCAGTATAAACTTCAGAAATTTCTTTTCTTTGGTTAGCATGCATTTGTAAAATACGTCCAACTCTTTCTTTAACATTTTTAGTACTATTTAAAATATATGACCCACTTGTTAAATGTCCTGAATATACACGGAAGAAAGCAAGTCTACCAACATATGGATCTGTCATAATTTTAAATGCCATAGCAGTAAAAGGTTCATTATCACTAGGATGACGTTTAACTAAATTACCGTTTGCATCAGTACAATCTATAGCTTCAATATCAGTTGGAGCTGGCATGTAGTCAATAACAGCATCAAGTGCTAGTTTTATACCTGTATTTGATAATGCACTACCACATAATACTGGGAAAAATTCAGCGGCTAAAACACCTTTTCTAATTGCTCCTTTAATTTCTTGAACAGTTAATTCTTCTCCCATTAAGTATTTTTCCATTAAAGCATCATCAAATTCAACTGCTTTTTCTACTAATTCTAATCTTTTAGTAGCAACAAGATCTTTTAAATCTTCAGGAATATCTATTTCTTTATAATTTTCATGTTCATCAGTACGATCAAATGTATAAGCTTTTTGTTCAATTAAATCTATTATACCATGAAAATCATTTTCAGCTCCTATTGGCCATTGAATTGGAGCATAATTAACACCTAATCTTTTACCAATAGTCTCTAAAGAAAATTCAAAATCTGCTCCAAGTTTATCCATTTTATTAACAAAAATCATTCTTGGAACTTTATATTCAGTAGCTTGACGCCATACTGTTTCTGATTGTGGTTCTACACCAGCATTACCATCTAGTAAGCATATTGAACCATCTAATACTCTTAAACTTCTTTGAACTTCAACAGTAAAGTCTACGTGTCCCGGAGTATCAATAATATTTAAACGATATCCTTTCCAATGTGCTGTTGTTGCAGCACTTGTTATAGTAATACCACGTTCCTTTTCTTGTTCCATCCAATCCATTTGAGATTCTCCATCATGAGTTTCTCCAATTTTATGTGTAATACCTGTATGAAATAAAACTCTTTCTGTAAAAGTAGTTTTACCGGCATCAATATGTGCCATAATACCAATATTACGAACTTTATCTATTGTAACGTCTCTTGCCATAATCTACCATCTATAATGAGCAAATGCTTTATTTGCTTCAGCCATTTTATGTGTATCTTCACGTTTTTTAACAGCTCCACCTACACCATTAGCAGCATCTATAATTTCATTTGCTAAATTTATAGCCATACCCTTTCCATTTCTTAATTTTGCATAATTTACTAACCAACGAAGTGCCAATGTTTGAGCTCTTTCATCAGTAACTTCCATTGGAACTTGATAGTTAGAACCACCAACACGACGAGATTTAACTTCTAGTGCTGGACTTATATTTTTTAAAGCTTCTGTATAAACATCCATAGCTTTTTTACCTGTTTGTTTTTCAACAATGTCAAAGGCTTCATATAAAATCTTTTCTGCAGTACCTTTTTTACCATCTAACATAATTGCATTAATAAGTTTAGTAACAACTTTTGAATTATATATAGGATCTGGTAATACATCTCTTTTAATTGCTCTTCTTTTACGCATTTAATTTCCTCCTTTTCTAATTTTTATTTACTTTTTTTAGTACCATATCTACTACGTGCTTGTTTACGATTTTCTACACCATGAGTATCAAGTGTACCACGTACAATGTGATAACGAACACCGATTAAGTCTTTTACACGACCACCACGAACTAATACAACGCTGTGTTCTTGTAAATTGTGTCCTTCTCCTGGAATATATGCATCAATTTCTTTACCATTAGAAAGTCTAACACGAGCATATTTACGTAATGCTGAGTTTGGTTTCTTTGGTGTCTTTGTTCCTACACGAGTACAAACTCCTCTTTTTTGTGGACTTTTTGCATCAGTTTGTTTTCTTTCTAATGTATTAAATCCAACATTAAGTACTGGACTTTTACTCTTTTTAGTTTTCTTTTGACGATTTTTCTTAACTAATTGATTTATTGTTGGCATATTATCTCTCCCTTCTATTAACACGAATCCAAGTGTGTCAAAAATATCTTTTAAATTAAGTTCTACAAGGTAGAACCTAAATAAAATGCGTACTTAATATACCATTTTAATATATGTTTTGTCAACAATTTTTAGACATATTTAATAATTTAAAGTTTGATATCCTTTACATAATACATATCCATTATAATAATCTATATTATCTACATTACTAACAATAACATATCCATCACAATTTTTTCCTTTTCCATCTTTTAATTCATCTATATAATTATTACTCTTTAATGTCTCAAAACTTATTCTATATTCTCCATTTACTTTTATATTATTGTCATCAATATAATTTTTAGCAGCAACTTCTAAATTACTTTCTAAATCTAAATAAATTTTATTTTCTATAGAGTTCCCAATAGAACCATATAATTTATAAATAAAAAATACTGCAATTAATAACGCAATTAATAAGCCACCACTTAATAAAAGCATTTCAAGAGTTCCCCATCCTTTATTATTTAACTTCATTTATATCTTCCTAACTATTTGTTGGTAATTTCTCCCTGACATTTATAAATATATGCCCAAATTCTTTTCCATATAAGCTATTTCTTTCATATGTTATTGATTTATATCCTAACCCCCAATAAACATAAACATGTCCATCATCATATGTCAAAGTATCTTCTTTTAATACTATTAACATTGGTTCATTATTTTGATATCTAATATATTCTATAATTATTAAACCAATCCACATTACAACAAGTGTTAAAATAAACACTTTAAATATAATCCCCAATGTTTTACGCATAGTATCACCTCTAATAATTATAAAATATAGTTATTAAAAATGCAATTAAGTTTAAACAAAAAAGATTGCTAACTCATGTTAACAATCTCTATCATAAAATAATTATGCTAATTCTACTTCAGCACCAGCTTCAGTTAATTGATCAGCAATAGCTTTAGCTTCATCAGCAGGAACATTTTCTTTAATATTTCCACCATTATCTGCTAAACCTTTAGCTTCAACTAATCCTAAGCCTGTAATTTCTTTAATGATTTTAATTACAGCGATTTTATTTCCGCCAGCACTTTTAAGAACAACAGTTTTTGTAGAAGATCCTTCATCTTCAGCACCTTGTGCTGGAGCAGCAGCTACTGCAACTGCAGATGGATCAACACCAAATTCTTCTTTCATTGCATCAACTAATTCTTTTACTTCAAGAATAGTCATTTCTTTTAATGCACTTATAAATTCATCTTTTGTTAATTTTGCCATTTTTCTCCTATTCCTTTCCTTCTAATTGTTCGGCATAAAGATTTAAACTTATTGATAAATCTCTAACATATTGGATCATGCCACCAGCAAGCATTGTAAGAAGTCCTTCTCTTGATGGAATACTTGCATATTCTTTAATAACGTCAAGACTTGCTACATCACCACTGATAATTCCAACACGAATGTTTAACTTGTCATGTCCTTTAGCAAACTCTGCTATTACCTTAATTGGTTCTAACAAAGTATTACCAAATAACAAAGCGTTTGGGCCTTCTAAAAATTCATCCATGTTAATTTTTAATTCATCTAAAGCTCTTTTTAAAAGAGTATTCTTATAAATCTTAACATTAGAATTAATTTCATTTAGCTTATTTCTTAATTCAGTCATTTCTGAAACAGTTAAACCTTGATATTGAAATAAAATAACAGATTCGCTATTTTTGATATTATCAATAATTTCACTTACGATAACTTTCTTCTCATTAAGAATTTTTTCGCTTGCCATTTTTCCTCCTTATATATTAAGAAAAGCTTCCGATTTTGGGAAGCTAAAAAACAAGTTTAAAGTTCCCCTCGGTAGGATTTTTAAAAGTATTACTTCCCTACTGTCTTCGGTTTTTCTTTTCTTCTTTAAGTATTATATACTACAACTTATTAAATGTCAAAGGAATTTTTATCAACTTTAATTCCAGGACCCATAGTTGTAGAAATAGTAATTTTATCTATAAATACACCTTTTACTGCTTGAGGTTTAGCTTTATTTATAGTTTTAATTACATATTCTAAATTTTCTAATAATTTAGATTCATCAAATGATACTTTACCTATAATAGTATGAATGTTTCCATAAGAATCAGTTCTATAAGTAACCATACCACTTTTTAAATCTTTAACAACATCAGCAACTTTAGTAGTTACAGTTCCTGTTTTAGGATTTGGCATTAAACCTTTTGGACCTAAAACATTACCAATTTTACCAACTTCTGGCATCATATCTGGAGTAGCTACGATAACATCAAAATCAAACCAATTTTCAGCTTTAATTTTATCAAGCATATCTTTATCTCCAACATAGTCAGCACCAGCTTTTTTAGCTTCTTCAGCAAACGCACCTTTAGCAATAACTAAAACTTTTTTACTTTTACCTGTTCCATTAGGCATAACTAATGAACCTCTTAATTGTTGGTCAGTTTTTTTAGCATCAATGTTTAATTTTATTGCAACTTCAACAGTGCTATCAAACTTAGTAACTGATGTATTTTTAACTAATTTTGTTGCTTCTTCTTTAGTATAAAGTTTATTACTGTCAACAGTATTAGCAACTTCCACATATTTTTTACTATGTTTCTTCATCTTATTCCTCCTAACTGTGGTTAATTAGCGGATTTTTTATTATAAATAATTTATTATTCACTTTCTTCTTCGTTTTTATCTTCTTCACCAATAACTGGTACATCGATTTCTTCTTTGCTAGCAGCTTCTTCTTCCATTTGAGAAAGTTCAGCTTCACGTTTTTGCATTTCTTTTTCTTCTTCAAGAGCTTCTTTAGCTTGTTCAGCAAGTTCTTTATCAGTTCTACCAGAAACAGCAATTCCCATATTTCTTGCTGTACCTTCAATGATATTCATAGCTTCATCTACAGTATAAGCATTTAAATCTGGTAATTTAGTTTCAGCAATACTTCTCAAATCAGCTTCGCTTATTGTAGCAACGATTTGATTAGCACCCTTACTGCTACCTTTTTGGATTTTTGCTACTTTTTTTAGTAAGAATCCAGCAGGTGGAGTTTTTAATACAAAATCAAACGTTCTATCATCATAAATAGAGATTTCACAAGGAACTACATCTCCCATTTTATCACGAGTAGCGTCATTAAATTTTGTACAAAATTCTTGTAAGTTAATACCAGCAGGTCCTAAAACTGTTCCAACTGGTGGTGCTGGTGTTGCTTTGCCAGCTTGAATTTCAAGTTTAATTTTCTTTACGACTTCTTTTGCCACGAAAACACCTCCTATATAATTTTTTCGTGTTAGTGGTATTGGGCAAATCCGCATTCCCTCCCACATAACTTATACAATTAATAAATTGCATGTTAAATAATATCATAAAAATTAAAGATATGCAATACTTCGTGCTATAAAATTATATGCATACATATGTCAATATAATTAATAAAATATTAGCATTTTTATACATATTATGTTATTATTAAGTTATATTAAGGATAGAGGTTTTTATTATGGCTAAAAAATTTTTCTATAATAAAGTACATAACACTAAAAAAACAATTATAAATATAGTTATTATTGGTGTATGTATAATAGGAGTAATTATATGCTTTATCGTTACCGCCAATTTTCAAGGTGAATCTCAAAATGAACAAGGTGGCGAATTAAGCATTAAAAATGATGTTACTATTGAAGTAAATGAAAAATTTACAAATGAAATCTTTTTTTCAAAAATTGAAAATGTTAATTTGAATAATATAAAAGTTACTTATCCTAATGATTATGATGTTTCAAATATTGGAAAATATAAAGTTACATTGAATATAAATGGTAAAGATTATACTTCCAATTTAAACGTTGTTGATACAATTAAACCAGAACTTGCTTTAAAAGAATTAACAATTGAAGAAAATGGTATTTATTCATCTAATGCCTTTGTAAAAAGTTGTACAGATAATAGTGAAAAAGATTGTGATATTGAATTTTATAAAGAAGGTATGGATGAAGAAGGAAATACTATTGATTATTCAAAATATAAAGATGCAGGAACTTATCCAATCAAAATTGTAGCACGTGATGCTGCTGGAAATGAAGCAATTGAAGAAACTAATTTAATTATTACTAAAAAGAATACGACACCAACAGAGCCCCCACAAGAACCTGAGCCTGAAGTAGACGAGCCAGAACCTACTACATGTAAATATGGAAATGGTGAATATGATACAGATAATTACCTAGTGGCTATAAATATTACTTCAAATAATTGTGCTGTAAGCCTAGATTTATATAAAGATGCAACAATGTTAAATTCTACTAATAAATTAATGGAAAGTGAAACAACAAGAATTAAAAAAGATATTGAAGCTTTAAATTTAAATGGTACTTTAGCTTTAAGTAGAGTTGTAATAGCGGTTGTAAATAAAAGTGGAAATGGTATTGTAGGATATGAATTAAAAATGACTGTAACAATTACAAATAATGGTAAAACAGAAACTGCTGCAGAATATAAAGTTAATAATAAAGGAAAAAGAGTATTTACTCAAAACCCTTATAATTTAGGAGAGTAAATAAATCCAATGTCATTAATTAAAAAATGAATAAAAAAATAGAATCAAATATAAAAATTCTATTTTTTTTATTCTATAAATTTATTTTTATTGTCTATTAGATATCAAAAAAATAGACTATTGTCTATTTCTTACCCATAATTACTAAACCAGCAAATCCACCAATTAATATTACAAATATTCCAACAATAATAATGGCATCATATTTTCCTGATTTTTCTGTATCTTCATTTGTTGTTGCGCTTTGATTTGCAACTGTTTCTAAATCAATTCCTAAATCATCAGCTAAATCTTTAACAACATCAACTTTTTCTTTACTATCTCTAGCTTTTTCAATTTCTTCTTTTACTGTATCAGTATTTTGTGGTAATCCAATTGTATGGTAATCACCAATAACAATTGTAGGCGTAGCCATTTCAGTTTCATTATAATGTTCATATACTTTTGTAATTAATTGATATAAATCATCATTTCCTACTATCCAATTACCATTACTGTCTGCACCACTCCAAACTTCTAAAGTTACTAATTCAAATAAATCAGGTTCATCTTCTAATAAACCAGTAAAATATTCATTAGCAGATTCACAAGCAGGACAGCCATTTTTTGTAAACATATATACTTTTACAGTATCTTCAGCTTTAACAACTGGTATCATAATTAATGCTATTGCTAAAGTTATAATAAATAATGCTATTTTTTTCATTTTTACCTCCCATTAAAACAATTATAACAAAATTATCATGTCTTTTAAAGCTATTTTTCTAAAGTTTTAAAGATTTTCACAATTCGAACAATAATTTCTTTATCATCTAGTTCTATCTTATTTGTAGAAATTAAAGTTGCTAATCCATTAGCATAAAGCCATACATGCATAAACAATTCTTTAGCTTCATCAAATGTATAACCACTTTTATTGACTAAATTTATTATTGCTCCTTGATTCCATTTTTCATTTAAAACATCATCAATAGTTTTCCATTTTAAATTATCTGATAAAAATAAACTAATAAATAAATTTTTATAATATTTTGCAAATTCAACATAAGCAACGCACAAGGTAACTAAAGCTTTTTTATTATCAACTCTACTTGTTATAAATTCATCATATTGTTTATATATTTCTTTATAAATGTCTTCTTTTATTTCATCCATGTTTTGATAAATTCTATAAAGTGGTTTAGTTGAAATTTTTAACTCTTTAGCTAAATCACGAGCATTAATTGATTCCCAACCCTTTTTATTAACCATTACAACTGCTTTTTTAATTATTGTTTCTTTACTTAATTTGCAACTAGCTGGCATATAATTCCCCCATTCTTAGATAACCATTGTTACCATAATTATAACGGTTTAATATTTTTTTGTCAAATGTTACCAATTATTTAATTATTGATTTCTTAATTCAGCATCATATTTTTGTTCAACTTCATTTATGATCTTATTAAATTGTTCCATTACTTCTTCTTCTGTTAAAGTTTTATTTGTATCAGTAAATGTTAAATTAAATGCAATTGATTTTTTACCTTGGAAAACATTTTCACCTTTATAGACATCAAATACTGATACATTTTCTAACATTCTACCCCCAGCTTTTTTAATTGTATTTATAATTTCTCCTGCACTTACATCTTCATTAACTATAAATGCCATATCTTTTTCCATTTCTGGATACTTATTTGCTTCTTTAAACTTAAGCGGTTTAATATCTTTCATTAATTCATTTAAAGAAAGTTCAAAAACATATATTTCATCTTTATTTATTTTTGGATGAACTCTTCCTAAAACTCCGATTTCTTTTTTATCAAGTAATATTTTAGCACTTATTCCTGGATGAAAAGAATTATTTTCATTTACTACAAATTCATATCTATTTTTAAATCCCATATAATCTAAAATATTTTCAACAATACCTTTAACTAAATAAAAATCTATTTTTACAAATGTATTCCAACCGTTACTCATATAATTACCACTTAAAAGTCCTGTTATTAAACTTTCTTCTTGATAATTTTTATCATAAGTTTTACTTATCTCATATATAAGAATATCTTTTACTTTACGTTTTTTATTATATTCATACACATTCATAAGTGATGGAATTAATGTAGTTCTTACAACACATTTATCTTTACTTAATGGATTTGGTAATAAAATATTTTCTTTGTTACGATAATTAAATTCCTTAGCTTCTTTTTCACTAACTAATGTATATGTTTTTACTTCATTTAATCCTAAACTTCTAAGTCTTTTAGAAATAGATTTTCTATATTTTACATCACCAACATATTGACCTCTTCTAATATTGGTATTAGGTAATGTAGAAGTTAAATTTTGATAACCGTATAATCTACCAATTTCTTCTGCTATATCATTAACATAACAATCTATATCTAATCTTCTATTTGGAATAGTAACATTAAAAATACCATCTTTTAATTCATAAGGAAAATCTAATCTTTCTAATTCAATTTTCATATCATTTTCGCTTATATCTATACCCAAAATATTATTAACTTCTTCTTTTTCAAATTGAACTTTTTTAAGAGTTTTATCAATTCTATCATGACAAACTATCCCTGATAAAATTTTAGCACCAGCATATTTTTCTAATAAATGACATGCTCTTTTTATAGCCATTTCTGTATATTCATAATTTAAACCTTTTCCATAACGAATAGATGCTTCACTTTTTAAATCTAAATTTTGAGCAGTATATCTTATACTAACAGCATCAAAAATTGCACTTTCAATTAATATAGTTTTAGTAGTATCTAAAACTTCAGTGTTTTCACCACCCATTACACCAGCAATACATACAGGTTTTTCGCCATCAGTTATCACAATATCATTATTAGTTAAAATTCTTTTTTTACCATCTAAAGTAACAATTTCTTCTTGATCTTTTGCGTCTCTTACAAGAATTTTATCTCCTAAATAATCTTTATCAAAAAAGTGTAGAGGTTGACCAAATTCAAGCATAACATAATTAGAAATATCTACTACATTATTTAATGGACGCATTCCAGCATCAATTAATCTTTTTTTAATAAAATCAGGAGATTCACCAATTTTTATATCTGTTACCATTTTTGCTAAATAATAAGGACATTTTGGTGTTTCAACTTTAAGTGAAAAATGTTTTTCAATTGAATCTTCTATTTCATTAAATGATAAATCAGGTAATTTAACTTTTCTATTTAAGATAGCTGCTATTTCATATGCAAACCCAATATGATAATAACAATCATTATTTCTATGTTTATGAATATCAAGTTCATATAAAGTATTACATAACCCTAAATATTCAAGAGGATTTTTACCTACTGGAGCCTTATCATCTAATTCATAAATTCCTTTATTATAATTTTCTTCTGTTTTCTCTTCTAATCCTAATTCAAATAAAGCACAAATCATTCCATTAGATTCTACTCCTCGAATTTTACTTTTTTTAATTTCAAAATCCCCTGGTAAAACTGCTCCTGGAAGTGAAACAATAACTTTTAAACCTTTTCTAACATTTGGAGCACCACAAACAATTTGAATAACTTCATCTCCAATATTTACTTTACAAACATGTAAATGATCACTATCAGGGTGATTCTCACATTCAATGATTTCTCCAATTACTAATTTATCAATATCATTAGTTATAACTTTTTCAACATTAATACCTGCTTTGGTAATTTTAACTGCTAATTCTTTTAAATCTTGATCACTTATATCAATATAATCTTTTACCCATTCTAAACTTATCACTATTAATCCTCCCTTCTATCAAAATTTCTAATTTCTCTTAAATCGGTATTATAAAATACTCTTATATCATTAATATCGTATTTTAACATAGCCATTCTCTCAGCACCAAAACCAAATGCAAAACCACTCCATGTCTTTGGATCATAACCACTCATTTTTAAAACATTAGGATGAACTATACCCGCCCCAGCAATAGTAATCCAACCAGTTTTTTTACAAATATTACAACCCTTTCCTTTACAATTAAAACAACTTATATCAACTTCTACTGAAGGCTCTGTAAATTGATAATAACTAGGTCTAAATCTAGTAACAATATCATCACCAAATAATTTTTTAACAATTACATCTATAGTACCTTTTAAATCTGATAAACTTATATTTTTATCAACCAATAAACCTTCAATTTGCATAAATTGATGTGAATGAGTTGCATCATCATCATCTCTTCTGTAAGTTTTACCAGGGCAAATCATTCTAATTGGTTCTTTTCCTTTACCTTTTAACATAGTTCTAACTTGAACAGGAGAAGTTTGACTACGTAAAAGTATTTCTTCACCTTCTATATAGAAAGTATCTTGAGCATCTCTTGCTGGATGTCCTTTGGGAATATTTAACATTTCAAAATTATACTTATCTTCTTCAATTTCAGGACCATCAACTACATCATAACCCATACTCATAAATACTTCTTCTACTTCTTCAATTAATTTTTCTAAAATATTTGGAGATCCATTCTTTATTTTTGTAGCAGGTAAACTTATATCAATTGTTTCTTTTTTTAATTTTTCATTAATTTCTGCCTCTTCTAATTTATTATTAATAGTTATATAATTATCATTAAAAATATTTCTTAATTCATTTACATGCATTCCAAACTCTTTTTTCTCTTCATTAGGAATTTCTTTAATTAATTGATTTAAAGATGTAATTTTTCCATTTTTACCCATATATTTTATTTTTAAATCTTCTAATTCACTTTTACAATTAATATTTGTAAATAAACCATCCAGTTCTTTTTTTAAATTTTCAATTTGTTCTTTATACATTTTATCCTCCCTTTTAAATAAATAAAAGTTTCATAAATAAGGCTAAAGGACGAAATGATATCCGCGGTACCACCTTTATTTATGAAACTAATCATACACTTTAATTCTTAATGCGAATTCACATTAACACTCATTAACTGAAATTCAATTTATAATTTAACTAAAATATTTCCACCATATATATTTTTCTCTAAAAAAGTTTTTATAAATTTACTTAATTTAAATCATCGTGTTATTTTAATAATTTTCAGCTTTCATTTCAAAAAAGCTTTTTGGATGTTTACAAACTGGACAAATTTCTGGAGCTTTATTTCCAATAACTATATGTCCACAGTTGCGACATATCCAAATAGTATCACCATCTTTTGAGAAAACTAATCCTTCATCAATATTGCTAATTAATTTTCTATATCTTTCTTCATGTTCTTTTTCTATTTTACCAACCATTTCAAATAAAGTGGCAATACGAGTAAATCCTTCTTCTTTAGCTACTTTAGCAAATTCAGCATACATATCTGTCCATTCATAATTTTCTCCATCTGCTGCATCTTCTAAATTAGTATGAGTATCAGGAATATCTCCACCATGTAATTCTTTAAACCAAAGTTTAGCATGTTCTTTTTCATTATTGGCAGTTTCTTCAAAAATTGCTGCTATTTGTTCATAACCATCTTTTCTAGCTTTACTAGCATAATATGTATATTTATTTCTAGCTTGACTTTCTCCTGCGAAAGCCGCCATTAAATTGCTTTCTGTTTTAGAACCTTTTAACTCCATTTTATACACTTCCTTTTCATAAAAGATTATAAATCATTAAACTAAAAAAGTAAAGAAATTATTCATTTTTATTCTTTACTTTTTTTAAATCATCGTAAGCTTTTTCTAATCGTTCTTTTTCTAAAGAACTTTCTTCTTCTTTTTCATCATTATTATCTTCATCTAAAGATAAATCTTTTTCATTTAACTTGGGAATTTCTTCCGTTTTATCTTTTATATTATCTATTTTCTTAGTATTATCTTTTTCATTTTTTTCATCAGAACTTTTTGCTAAATTAAATATTTTCATTATATCTTTAATTATTATAAATAATGCCGGAATTAACACTACTAAAAGCCATCCAAAACTACTTGATAAGAAAGATTGAATTCTTCCTAAACCAGGTATAACAGCTTTAACAACTCCAATAACGTTGCTTTCTTTAACACATGCTTGATCTTCTTGAGTATTATTATCTCCTCTAGTAACTAAACAAGTAGAACCATCATCTAATGTTTTTGTTCCTACTACCCGGTGAGTAATAGTCATACCATAAGTTACTTGCCAAGTTGAAATAAATGTTATAACATCATTAACTTTTATATCATCTATATCATCAACTTTTGTATTAATTATAACATCATACACATTTATAGTAGGTTCCATACTTTCACTTACTATTGTATAAACAGAAAATTTTGGTTCAAATTTTTCACCCTTAGTTGCATAAAGTTTAACTGAAACATAATAATAAGCTAGAAGAATACCAATTATTATTAAAATCGTAAAAACAGTCCAACTTAATACGGTAGATATGTATTTAAATAGACCTTTAAAATTATAACGTGTTTCATCCATTTTATTTTCCATAATAATGCTTTCCTATTCTAAATTAATTATAAACAACTTTTTCAATATTAACAAGAACTAAAACTAATTTTCTTTATATTCTACTTTAAAATTAGCTTTAATACTTTTATCTATATTATTATTAGCATTTTTAATAATTGTTTCACTTTTCCAATACATAGTTTTTTCTTCTCCTGGATTAGTAGTTAACTCATAATTAGTTTCAATACTAAGATTTGTATTTAATCCTGCTATATCATAATAATTTCCCATTAAAGGACTTAAATTACTACTATCTGTAGAAATTACATTGTTAACATAAGTCCAATTTTCATTATCAAATGAGTAAGAAAAACGAACTAATAAGTCACTATCATTTGTAGCAATTAAATTATTATAAAAATTATTTTCTAAAATATTATATTTAACATCAAAAAAGATCTTACCAGCTTCTTTTGCACTACTATTAGTTTTAAATGTTATATTAGAAGTATTTTCTAAAACAATATCTTCTTTACTTTCTAAATCACTTGCTAATACTTTCTTATCTATATCATCAAGACTAGTTATTAAAATACGACTATTTTTATTATTAATTTCAATAACTTCAGCATTTTTATTATCATCTCGATAATATTTTCCAATAAATACTAATGAACTAAATAAAGTAAACCCAAAAAGAATAATTAAGACAAATAAAAGAATTACTTGAGAAGAATTTTTAAAATAGGCTACTTCTTTAATTTCTAAATCTTCTGTATCATCATATTTTTTCTTATTTGTACCCACTTTTTTATTCATCTTTATATTCTCCTTATTCTATTAATGAGTATAGCATAAGTTCAAATTAACCGCAAGAATTATAATTTAAAAAAAATCTATTCTTAATTGAAATAGACTTGTTATTACATCAAATATAAATAGATTTTTTTCTTATTCATCATAGAAATTATTCATATAATTAATATTTTCTTCTATTATTTGATAATTTTCTTTAGAAATATGAATAACTATTTTTTCTTCACCAGTATATATTTTTATTTCTTTTTTCTTAATGTAATTTAAAAATTCATTAATATAATCTTTAATACTCATTTCATATTTTTTAAAAATAGACCAATAATCATAAGTTATATAATTATTATTATTAATATTATAAATATGTTTTTCTTCATTTATATCATAATGTTTTTTATCTAAAGTATAGTATTCTACTAGAATATCACTTCTATCTTCAAAAACTATTTCCGTTATATAACAATTCATATTTTTTAATATAAGATTTGGTTCCATCACTATATTAAAAGTATTAGTTAATTCAGTATGATTTTCCTCTATTATTTTATAAGTTGATAATTCACACGCTATTAAACCACTGCTAATTCCAAAAATAATTAAAGCTATAATAAACATTATAAATACTTTTTTTACTTTTATTTCTATACTCAAAATTAATTTAATAAGTATTTCTATAATAAGATAAATTCCTAATATTAAAGAAAATAAACAAATTGCTCCATAAATAAGTAATATACCATTTTTAGCAAAATAAATTACAAATATAGTTAAAGCAATTAAAAACACAAAACAAACTAACAATGGAATTAACAAGAAAAATGCCATGAATTTTAATAATAAGATAAATATTTTTTTTAATATTTTATATGGTTCAAATTCATTATTATCTCTTATAATTATTTTTTCTTCTTTAATTTTTATTTTTTCTTTTTCTTCAACATTTTTAATACTAATTTTTTCTTTATAATCTTCATAATAATCTAAATATCTTATTTTATATAATTTAACTAATAAATATAAAGTAATTATAAAATAAATAATAATTAATATACCATTAAACATTCCTTTTAAACTATTAAATATTTCATAAGGTAAAAAATTAAATATATTATCTAAAACATATTGAATAATAAAATTCCCTAACAATAAAAATAAAATAATTATTAAAGCATAAAAACCCATTTCAAATAAACATTTTATTTTTTGAACAAAAGTCATACTATAAAACATTTTTATTCCTTTAATAAACATATCTAAATAGAAAGATAAATAATCCATTATTCTTTTTTCTTTTTTTACTGGTTCTTTTAACCCAATTAATTCATCCATACTTGAATTAAATAATTTACATATTGCTACTATTTTTTCTGTTTCTGGATAAGAACTATTTGATTCCCATTTTGATACAGCTTGTCTGGATACATTTAACTCATTAGCTAAATCTTCTTGACTTAATCCTTGCTCTTTTCTTAGTTTTGCTAATTTTTCTCCAAAACTCATTTTTCTCACCTCGCTATCCATTTTATCTTATTTTATGAAATGCAACTACCAACTTTCAGTAGTAATTTGTTAACTTTTAGTTGCAAATTACTATTATAAACAAAAAAATCTCATTAATCGAGATTATTTTAATTTCATTTGATAATTTTCTAATTCAGGATTAATTCCTGTTACACATGCTAATATACTTTTAATAGATTTTAAATCTTTATTAAATGAAACAATTTTATCGGCAGAAGCCATAACTTGTCCTTCAATATATTTACTTTTAGAAAATGATATATTTCTAATATTATTGATATTAGTTGTTTCAATAATTAATGCTTTTAGATGAAGAGGTATTTTTTTATATTTCTCCATATTATTTATTTCTAAAATTTCAATTGGTACATTTATTGAACGTACTGGAAATGGATACATATGATGAATTACACCATCTATAATAATTTTAGCTTCATCAATTGATTCAAAATACTCTGGAAACCAAGTTATTGCATTAACAATAGCTTCAATCGGATGAGTAAATCCATGACGATTAATTAACATACTTTTTTTATTATTTTGATTTTGCCATGGCTTTTCATATAAATCATGGAATAATGCTATTATAACTGCTAATCTTAAATCAATGGGATTAGTTGAAGTTGATTTTTTTTTGGAAATGGCATATGTTACAATAGCATCATTTATAATATGACTTCCTAAACTAACATTACCATGATGTGGAAACACTTTAGCATCACATCTTTTTATAAATTCTTTATGAAATATTATAGGACTAGCTATATTTAAAAAGAATTCTTTTTCTTCATCCGGAAATTGATATTCATCTAATAATTTATAAATGTGATTTAGCATTTTATTCACCTTTATTAAATTATATGCGAATATTAAATTTTATACAATAATTTTTTTAGAAAATATGTCAATTATATATAAATATTTCTAAATAAAATTTTAAAACTTTCATATAATATTTATATATTCAAAAAATATAACACATTTGACATGTAATGCTTTTTAAGGTAAAATAATAAATGTTAATTTATTTATGGAGCCGTAGCCAAGTGGTAAGGCCCCGGTCTGCAACACCGTCATCGCCGGTTCAAATCCGGCCGGCTCCTCCAATATTGATTGTTACTTTAAATAATTAGTTTGAAAGTAATAAATGCTAACAGAAATGTTAGTTTTTTTGTGCATATAAAAAAGTTCTATTATAAGAACTTAAATTACAATATTTCCATCTTTCATAATAGTAACTTTACCATCTATAGTATCAGCTTCAATTGTTAAATCATCAGTTCCAATCATAAAATCTACATGATTTTCTGACATATTTAATCCTATTTTCTTTAATTCATCTTTACTTAAATTATTTCCATCTTCAATACATTCTAAGAAACCACTTCCAAGAGCAACATGACAAGATGCATTTTCATCAATTAAAGTACTTTTAAAAACAATGTTAGTATTAGAAATTGGTGAATCAAAATTTACTAAAGCTACTTCTCCTAAATAACAAGCGTTTTTATCACTTTCAATTATTTGTTTTAAAGTTTCTTTCCCTTCTTTTGCATCATAATCTACTACTTTGCCATTTTTAAATTTTACATGAAAATCATCTATTTTTTGTCCATTATAAATTAATGGTTTAGAACTATAAACAACACCATTAGTATAATGAAAGTCTGGAGAAGTAAATACTTCATAGCTAGGAACATTAACAATCCATTCTCCTGAACTTGCACTACACCATAAAGCCTTTTCATTTAATGTTACTTCAAGATTGGTTCCTAAAGAATTTTTATAATATAATTTATTTATTTTTAAATCATTTAATTTATTTTTTAATTTTTCTTGCTTGTCTAAATATTCATCCCATCTTTGAATAGGGTTACCTTCATCAAACATACATATTTTAGATAAGACATTCCAAAAATCTTCCACAGGATTTTCACTATCAGGAAATAAATCTTTAGCCCAAGGTTCATTAGGAACACAAGCTATACACCATGGTATTTCTGATTTTAATTGCTTTTCTTTATAAACTGGTTTAGTAGTTCTTTTTATATTAGATGACTCAGCAATTTTATCTGCTTCAATATCATCCATTAGTGCAGGTATCTCACTATCTAACATTAAAAATGCAGCATTTTTTTTAGCATACTCATCCCAAATACTACAATCAAATAATTTACTATTTTTTATTTCCTCGACATTTGCGTCTTTTAAAAAATCATGTATATAATACTCATCTTCTTCTGCTAAATAAATATCTTGTACTCCTAAAGTTTTAGCAAATGACACCACTTCATCTACAAAATCCTTAATTAAAGTATTGTAATTAATAAAAAGTGGAGTATCACTACTTACTTTTAAACATCTTTTAAGTAAAAGTTCAATATATTTTTCTTTCATATTATTCACCCTTTTGATTATATCATATTATTCAAAAAATCTTCCAATATTAGTATTTAACACAATTGAAATTTTATACAATGTTTTTAAAGAACAACCAACTTTACCTTTTTTAAATTCTAATCTTCTAACAAAATCATAAGAAAGACCAATATCTACTGCTAACTGTTCTTGAGTAATTCCTTCCTTTAAACGATATTTTTTAATATTTTTAGAAACAACCTCCATAATATTTTCATTAAATTCATATTCTTTTCTTTCAAACGTTACCATAATTTAATCACCCAATACATTGTGACATTAAAAAACTATAAAGTCCGGTAACTATTATGTCCTGTTTATGTTATAATATACATTATAAAGGTAAAGTGATATTATGAAAAATCCCTATGTTTTTTATATAAAAATTATAAAACCTATTGAAAATAAATACACTAGATACTGTATTTTACATTCAATATTTAAAATTAATTACTTTAAAAGAAAAAAACAATTTTATAATAAAATTTTAATAGAGTATTATAGAATGTTACAAAACGATTATAAAAATATTAAAGAACTTGAAAAAAGAATATCTAAATAATTTATTTTAAATTAATTAAATATTCTTTATTTCTAATTGTAATAGCTAAATATAATTCATCAGCGTCATTAATTTCATTTGATGTTTCTAAAACTATTTTATCTTTTAAATTACTTGGGGTATTATTTTTAATTGTTAAATATTTTTCTTGATTATTAATTATCGCTTTAATTTTCAAAAAATTATTAACAAACCCTGCAATATTACTTGAAGTTTTATAATATGGAATATTATTATCAAGATTAAATTTATATCCTAAAACAACCAAAGTTTTATCTTTTTGCATAAAATCAATATTTACTTGATTTTTATAAGTATTACATTTATCGTCTTGACATACTTCATAATCATATATATATTTATCAGTTATTACTACATCACTAACTTTAAAAGTAGAATCCCCTAAATTAGAATTAATTAAAGAAATTTCATCATTTTTTTTATATTTTCCTTCAGTTGAAACTTGAGTAATTATTGTTGGTGAAATACTTATATTATTAAATTTACCAATTTGTAAACTGTTACTTAATACAAAACCACTTTCTATTTTTATTTTATAATTTTTTTTAACTTCATTTTTATTTATTTTATATACTAAAGAAAAATAATTTTGACTACCAGGATCTAATTCTTTACCATAATATTCATTAGCGTAATCTATAAATCTTTTACCCATATCTTTTACTGGATATTCATATCTATTATTAACATCTAATCGAAACTTATTATAATCAAGTGCTATTTTTTCAGTTGTTTTATTTTCAATATTTAATTTTACAACAACATAATAATAATCATTACTTATAATATCTCCTTTATAATCTAAATTTGTAATAATACTATCTTCAATACGATATTGTAATCCCGTTATATTAAATAAATCACCTTGTCTATAATTAGTATCTACTATTTCTGGTAAAGCTTTATAAACAATAAATGCTACTCCAAAAAATAAAAATATACAAATTAGAATAAAAATAAACTTATTTTCAACAATATAATATTGAAATTCTCTTATAAATCTTCGCAAATTCCTTTGAATTTTTACGCCATCTTTTTTAAAAGTTATTTCTACTTCTTCATTATCTTCTTCTGATATTTCTAATTCTTTTAAATCTTCTTTAAAATTAAATTTATGAATATTAAATCCAAATCCTCTTAATAAAAATAAAATAATAAATAAAGGTTGGGGTATAAATGATAAAATTGATAAATCTCGATAAACTCTAATAGTACCAGAACTTAAAGTTGTAGATTCTAAAGTAATCATTACATTTTTTATTACACTTAAAAATATTAAAAATATAACAAAATAAATTATACTCGATATATAAATTTTACTAGGTTTCTTTTTATAATAAAATAACAATACAATTGCAGCTAATCCAAAAATGATTAAAAGAATAAGAATATTTAATAAAGCTGAAATATAATTAGAATAAAAACCTGCATAAAAACTACCTGTATAATTACTAGTAATAAAGTTTTGAAAAAAAACTATTATATTATAAGTTTTATATGCTACATAAAAAGAAAGTATTGCTATTAAAAAATGAATAATTTTAAAATGTTTAATTAAAAATGCATATGGCTTTCTAAATATCATATTCTATTCTCCTATTATTCATTTTACTAAATTTCCAATAAAAAGTAAATTATAATAAATAAACTAGATTGCATTTAACACATATCTAGTTTAATAAATTATTTTTTATTAACAAGTAATTGACCTGCCATTAAATAAATAGTACCATTTTCATCTAAAAATTTATCTTTATTACTATTAAATATTTTTATAACCTCATCAATTGTATCACCTTCAGCAGTTATATAATAAGAATATCCACTTTTAGGTATAAGTATTTGTTGATTTGGATAAATATAATCATCCATATTTAATCCATTCATACTTGCTAATAATTCAGGATTAATATTGTATTTTCTAGCAATTGCATATAAACTATCTCCTTTTTCTACTACATAATAATTAAAATAATCTTTACTTTCAGTTGGAACAATTAATTCCATATCAGCTCTTAAATCTTCTAAAAAATATAAATTGTTAATATCTTGTAATATTTTAACACTAGTATTAAATTTTTTAGCTACATCTTCTAAACTTTCATTACTTTTTAAACGATAACTTTCAAACATTTAACCCACCTTCTAATATAAAGTATGAAAAAAACACAAATGTGTTATTAAGAAATAAAAAGGTTCTTAAACATTAAGGAGTGATGAATAAAAAATCATCATTCTTTTTTGAAGATCTAAATACATTAGTAGCAAAT
>CANQAK010000006.1 GCA_947589495.1 uncultured Bacilli bacterium
TTATATTTTTTAACTCCGTATTTGATAATTTCATATTGTCTCCTTTCCTAATTACACTTAAATGGGCGTGCTATGCCTTTCATCAATCTCTAATGACAAAAATCTTATCTTTTCTTCACTACTAATATTTTTTAAATTTAATACAAATTTTACAACATTAGGAATATAATTATTGTTTTCATCATAATCCCCAATTATTACTTTGCTGATTAATTTTTTAAATATTGTATCATCAAATTTTTTTATTGTTGATGACTTTTCCAATTCTTTTTCTATCTCTTTCAATCTTTTTTCTTCTTTTTGAATATATTTTTTTTCATTACTTATTTCATCCCTTTCTTTTTGAAGTTCTATTAACTCTTCATTTAATTGCCGATTTTTCTCAATAAACACATCATTATTTATATTCAAATTAATATTTAAATCTATTAATTTCGACATTCGATCTTTAACTGAATTGATTTTTTTATTTAGAATTAATATTTTTTCTTCACTATTTGATTTTGATATTACATTTTTAATTTTTTTTATTAAATCATCATTACGTGACTGATTTAAAAACTTATTAAACAACATAACAAATAACGATTTTAATTCTTCATCTCTGATTGTTACCGAACCCTCACATATTTTATGATGATTTGAAGCATTAGAAGAGCATGTCCAGTAAACATGTTCGTGTGTTACTCCATCTTTATTTGTATATTTAGTTGTTCTCCTTACATATGAACTTCCACATTGTTCACAATGTATCATACTACTAAACGTATACCTTAAACTATATTTTTCACAATATTTTTTACCATCTTTAATTTTAATACTTCTTGCTTGATAAATTGCTTGCACTTTATCAAATATACATCTTTCTATTATAGGTTCATGGTGATCTTTCGCGTAATACATTGGTTTCTGACCACGATTCCTGACTAATTTGTGCGATATTGGGCTTTCTACATAAAATTTTTGCCCACATAAATCACCAACATATTTCACATTTCTTAACATATCTTTTATTACAGCAGGATGCCATTTTTTACCTCCTTTAGGAGCAGCAATACCATTATTAGTTAATTTTTTTGCTATAACAGTCGATCCATATCCATCAATATAATATTTGAATATTTTCCTTACAACTATGGCTTCTTTTTCATTTATTGTTAGCTCCTTAGTATTTTTGTTATAATCGTACCCATAGCAGATAATTGAACCACACGGTTCACCACGTTTCATTTTTGCCTTATATCCTAATTTAACATTCATAGACGTAGATTCACTTTCAGCCTGTGCAAAAGCACTATATAATGTCAAAAACATTTCACTATCCATATTTAGTGTATGTATATTCTCTTTTTCAAAAAATACATCTATGTCTAGTTCTCTCAATAATCTAACAGTATTTAAAGTATCTACTGTATTTCTTGCAAACCTAGATATGGATTTCGCTATTATTATATCTATTTTTCCTTCTTTACAATCATCAATCATTCTTATAAATTCATCTCTGTTTTTTATTTGAGTTCCTGTAATACCATCATCCGCATAAACTCCAACAAATTCCCAATCTTTATTTTTCTTTATAAAATTTGAATAATGCTCTATTTGTGAATAATAGCTAGTTCTTTGATCTTCCATATCTGTACTCACTCTACAATACGCACAAACTTTCTTTTTTTTAGCCATTTTTGAAAGATTTTTAATATGGTTCTGATTTATACTTGCTTTAATAACTTCTACCTCAACCATAAACATACCTCCAATTCTTTTTTACAAATAAAGCATACTATTAATAATTTATAATTAAAATTCTGCGGAAAGTCCAATCGCACATTTGACTTTTTCATATTCCGCTTTTGTTAATAGTTTTTTTTCTAATAAAATATTTAATTTAGATAAATCGGATAGCTTCTTTAATAGTTCATCTATTTCTTTTTCTTTAAAAAACTCGCTATAATACACTTTAAATTCGTTTGATTTTTTTCTCATAATTTATTACCTACTTTTTTAAGCGAAATCATATTAAAAACATAATAAAAATAACAGAATATGTACAATATCCTGTCTATAATTAACAATAATATTTTAAGTATTTTTATAACGATTTTATCTTTTCTAAAACCTTTTGAGTTAATAAATATTCTATACATTTTTCTATTGTTTTTGAGCATATTTTTCCACTCTATATATAATTTGTGGTGGTGTGGTAAACAAATTTAATATATTTACTTTTCTATCTTTTAAATAATCTGTAAGAACTTTATTAACATCTTCTTTTGCTTTTTTCATACTTGTTTGTGAATGATCTATTGTAGTTTCATATATCAATTTTATTTTAACTTTATATCTTTTCATTTAAAAAATTTCCTCCTAATTTTAATACATAGCTATTAATGTTTTTTAATATTCATCAAATGATTGATAGCTAATCAATTCCATGAGAATTCCACTCCCTCGAGGATCACTCCAGGCTGCTCCCATTGCTTTAGTCTATGGCTGAACAGAAGTATCATTAACCTTATTATTTATCATCGCAATATTAGTTGCTAACTAATTTTATAACCAAGCATTTATCGTCAAGCGTGCTTGTTAACGTGCTCCTTAATAATAAGAACGTATTTGATGAATAAATATAAAATTTTCAAAGATCTTTTCTGCGTTCTGTAAAAAAACAAAAAACAGGTGGAAAGTATAAATTTACCTTTCCACCTATTTCCTCACTAAAATACGAAAAGTTTAGTCTAATTTTTAAATTTTTTTGAAATTTTTTCTATTGCTATATCAATTGAAAACTTAACAGCGCTTTTTGTGCAACCTTCTTCTTTAGCTATTTCATCTAAAGTTTTATCCTCAAAATAATATTTTTTTAGCCTTCTTCTTTGTATTTCAGGCAAGCTTTTTATAGCTTGTTTTAAATTGTTATTCCGGATTTTATTTTCTACTATTTCATCCGTTGTTTTACTTTGATAAAGCATTCTTTTATATAGTAATTCATCACTTTCCATAATATTTAAATGTTCTATATGTCTATCATACTTATTTAATTGTGATATATCATCTAATTCAAAATCATTGAATGTTTTATATAAATCATAATTAATTTTAATGCAAATTAATCTTTTTTTACTATCCATAAAAGATATTGCATATGTATTGTTGGCAGAGTCATATATTAAGGTATATGGGTTATCTTTACTTTTTCTCCTCTTGGGATAATTCATACTCCTTCCTTTCTATCGATTTATTTAGATAGAAACGGAGGAGCACGTATTAAATAAAAACATACAAAAAAAATCCCAGATGGGATTTCTAATTTGCATCTAGGATTTAAAATTATATAAAAATAAGAATATAAATATAAAACCCAAAACCCACTTATCATAGTAGCACACCCATCAATGCCACAACTATTTACTGCAATAGTAAAAAGCGTTTAGATGTACTACTTAATATCTAACCCTTTATACTTTAAATTATTTTTAATTTACTACTATAAAGGCATTGTCCCTTTTTTTAGCAGCTATTATATATTTTTTTATTATAAAAGTAAATTGATATTATGACAAAAAACGACAAATTATTTTGGATAAATATGATATTATCTAAAACTTGTAAGGGGGATTAATAATGAGACAATTAAAAGGAAGAAAATTAAAAAAGTTTATTGCAAAATATTTTAAAGAGTATAATAAAGACATTAAAAAGGTTACTTATTTTAGTTATAGAAACGTAACTGAATATTTAATAAATGATCATTATTTATATATTAGAAAAATTAGGTAGATTATAATACCTAATTTTTTCATTTTTGTTTTAAACACTCTTCTATCATTGAAATTATTACATTATTAAATGAAGTATTATATTTTTTTGCTATTTCCTCTATTTGATGAATTAAATCATATTTCATATATAGTGATTTATAACCTGCCGGTTCTTTATTTTGGGTATGTTTTATTTTAAACTTCATATTTCCTCCTATAAATTAATTATTTCACCTAATACCTAAAGCATAAGAAAATCTTATTAAAGTTTCCTTTTTCTTTGAATAGTAGTATCCTAAAGAGAAACCTAAATTATTAGCAATATATCTATCATCATAATTATTTTCTTTATCTATATATGTCCAATATATTATCTTTCTTTCATCCGTTGTAAGTTTATTAAAAGAATTTCTAACATAATTTATAAATTCAATTCTTCTTGCTATTTTTTCATCATCAATAAAAATATATTTTAAAAAATTACTACTCATATCCAAATTAAGTGTTTCAAATTTAAAATTATCACCTATCATGAAAAATGATTTACAATCAACTGCTAAACAATAATATACATATTTTTGTATAATTTCTTCTATTTGCTTTTTGATTTTTTTAAAATTTATATCATACATAATAGTATAAACT
The DNA here is from genome assembly GCA_947589495.1 of uncultured Bacilli bacterium. Lineage (GTDB taxonomy): Bacteria > Bacillota_I > Bacilli_A > RF39 > UBA660 > SIG200. Next base: position 4,404 of record CANQAK010000006.1, read on the forward strand.
CTCCTTTCAAAGTATTTTGTTAAAGTAAATGTCGGATACACTTGGTAGCAAACAATAAAATAAAAAGTTATCATAGTATTAATGGGTGGTAATAAAATGATACTTAAATTATTAGCTAAAAATGTTAGATATTATAGAATGAAAAAAAATTGGCCGCAAGAAAAGCTTGCAGAAAAAGCAAATTGTAGTAGAAATAACATATCAGATATTGAAAATGCAAAATACCCTGCAACTTTAATTAAAGTTGAAAATATTGCTAATGCATTAGGGGTTGATGTATATAAATTATTTTTACCATAAGTTGCTAAAACACATAATCAAAATAATGATTATATACTTTATATTATATCATTAAGTTTCTGCTTTTCAAATATAAACTTAAATTATAATTTCATAAAACATTATAATTTCATAAAATTATTTTAATTTTAAAAAAATAAGAATGTATTAGCATATATTTAAATAGTTTTTCTGTTTATGACTTTTGTTATAAAATTATAGATTAAAAAATAATCAAAAAAGAAACAAAAATTGTTTTGTTTCTTTTTTATATTAGTTAGAATTTCTAAAATAAATAATTATTTTTTCACAAAAAATTCATAATTGTAAAGATTTATAGATAGTATTAATTTTTATAAAACTGAAATCCCAGTATTACATACTATAAGGTACCATTAAACTATTTCATAAAAAAATCACTTAATTTATAACTAACATTATTTTTTAATACATTATTATACTTCGAATTAAAAATATTTCCAACATTTTCTTTTGGGCAAACAATACTTACTTTTCTCTTGCGTATAATATATTCAAATTCTTTTCTTGAAAGAGAAATAAAACAATTATTCTTGTGATTCCAAAGCCATATTTCATCTATTTTTTCCTTTGTATAATATATACCAAAACAATATTTATTAACTGCTATGCATTTAGATCTTCCACCAAATAAATAAATTTTTTCTTTTGAATTATTATTTTCATGAAATTCATTAATGATTTTTTTATAAAATCTATATATATCAACACTACTATTTAATTTTGCTGCTCTATCAGCTATTTTATTATCATAAATAATTTTTTTTAAGTTTTCGTTTAAATTATTTCTAAATTTGTCTATTACTTTACTAATATATACATCAAAATATTCATTCCTATTTTTCTTTATATACCTTATTTTCTTCATAATTTCTGTAAGTTGTTTATTGGTTAAATTAATCAAACATTTCTTGTCATCTTTTCTTCCAAAATTAAACCACTTCTTATGAGTTTGAATATTATCAAGGTTTCTTTCCAAATCTACACTTATGTAGTGTTTATCACTTATTTTATATACTGGTATAATATGTTCTCCATTAGTAAAATCAGAAAAGTTATCATATGATAAAATGCCACTAATTGCACCCAAATAATATATATCAATATTAAATTTTTTAGCAATGTTTTTTAATAATCTTGCTGCCGAAATACATATTATTTGATTTCTATTTAATTCGCCAAAACGTTTTTTTCTATATTTTTCATAAAATCTTATTTTATATTTTTCGGTATTCCAGTGAAATTTTGAACTAAAACTTCTATTCATTCCGATAACAAAAATCATACATGCAATTTTCTCTAAATCTGTATAATTATTATCATTTATTTTTTGTTTAATTATTTTATATAATTTTTTTTCACTTTTAGCCATTTTTATTATTTCATTCACTTATAGATTATTTATATTTATTAAAGATTCTTTTTGATAATCTTAGGTTTACTTCCTCAATCGAACCAGTAGCATCAAATTCAATATATTCACCATTATTCAATTGTTCTTGAATAATTAAGTTTTGAAAATCCTGATATTTACTATAAATTGCAGTTTTTTCTAAATCCAAATCTGAAAACTTTCTTTGTTTAGTAATAGCTTTTCTACACTCAATAGTTTGTGCAATATTGAAAAATAAATCCTCATCTTCTATATTTTCTATTCTATACTTATATTTAATTTCAGAGATTAATTCTAATGCATCATCTTTCGATAATCCCTTATACATTAAAGTAGCAATCGTTCTTGCATCAAAATTTTTTATTCCTTTATCAACTATTATTATTGGTTTTTGAATATTACATATATATAAATTTCTTGCATCCAATATTTTGTAGATTTCATTAGCAAACTCTGATGGTGTACTATCTATAAACCACCATTTAAAGTCACCTACTAATGTTTTTGCTTCACCAAGAAATTCTTTAAAACCACTAACAGTACCTATTAATTTCGGATTATTTTTAGCCAATAAATTTAATTGCGTTGTTTTACCTGATCCATCTACACCATTAAAACTAACTATACGACTCATTTTTATTACCCCCTTAATAATTTACAGCATCATTTTAGTTACATTATGCCCAAAATCAGACGAATTAACACTATTTATGTCTTTATTTAAATCATTTACACATTTTATGAATTCTCTTCTAATTATCTCTGGAACCATATTAATTTTACCATTAATAATATCTTCTATTGGTATCATTTCAGCAGAATAAATACCTCTATCGGAATAACTAGAATCCGTAAATTCTGGGCCTGTACCGGTTCCTATTACGCCCGCACTTTTTTTAACTACATTAAAGTATTGCGTGCCATTCTCACATTCCAATGTCAATAAAGGTTCGGTAGAAACTAAATCAATATCAATACCAATTTCTTCTTTTAATTCTCTTTTGGTAGCTTCTACTAAAGTTTCGCCATCTTCAATCCCACCTCCTGGGACAACATAATATTCTTTTACTTCACCATCAATTTTTTTAATTCTATGCATTAAAAGAACACGACCATTTTCTATTAATAATCCACCAGCTCTATTTCTCATTACTCTTCTCCTATTCTCTATACTTTTTAAAGTATTATATATTAAATTTTCTAAATTGTCCAAATTTTTATTATTCTCAATGATATAATCTGCAATTTTTTCAATTTCTGCTGCGCCTCGACTAATTTTAACTTTATCTTTCTTTTCTACTTCCTCTTTAGATTGTTTTAGACTTCCAACATCTTTTATATTTCTATTTATTCTATTTTCTTTTGATGTTTTTAAAAATAAAATATTAAAATTTTCAGGAATAATACTTTTCATTTTTTCTGTTAATTTAAAATCATGTAAGCTCTCAAAAGAAACCATATCCCAATAATACATTGTTTTTAAAAGACTTAGTATTTCATTAATTACTAATATTGCAATAATTCTAACATTGTTTTTAAATAAATTTTGATCTTCAGAAATACCATAAGTTTTCTTTACAACATTATTTATATAATTAAACTTAAAATTTGGAATATTATATTTTTCTAACAAAAATCTACCAGTACTACTTTTTCCAGACTCGCTTAATCCACCAATAGCAATAATTTGTTTTAATCTATCTGGTTTTGAAATTTGCTTTTCTAAACCGTCTTCAATAAGTTTATCTATTTTGCAATTAATTTCATTGTCAGAAATTGTCAAATTAACATTTTGTAAATCTCCATTCAAAGCATCTGAATATAAATACTTTTTTAATAACAAACTATATTTTTCAAATAATTTTTCTTGAGATTTCTCGTTTTTATCCTTATCAACTTTATCATAATTTATTAAATTTATATTAATCTCTAGTCTATTTGCACTTTCTGCAAAATATTTATCTTTAGCTTGTTTTATGTACCAGATTGCTTCCTTTTCGGTTAACCCCTTTATGATTAAAAGAGATAAAATCATTGCATCAAAAAATTTAATACCTTTATTAATAACTTTTATAGGTTTCATTGACCGCTTTAAGTCTTCCTCTCTTTGTTTTATACTTTCATATATAACATCACAAATTTCATTAGGTAAACTATCAATTATCCATTTTTCTTTATTATTTATTTTTTTTAATGGATAATAATTAAATATACTATCTATTTTTTCTGATAATGAAGGATTAGAAATACATATCATATTCATTTGTGTTTCTATGTCATCCTCATTAAAACCATTAAAAGCTAATATTACTTCCATTATTACCTCCTTAATAATTTAAAATATTCATTTTTTAATCATTACCCTTAACTACTATATGAAATAATTTACTATCCTTTATAATTTTTTCCTTTATCACACTAGGTAATAAATTACTCTTTTGAAGATCGCTCATATTAATCCATTTAAAATGGTGTTGAACAATTACCCCTTTATCATTTTCAATTCTATTATAATCAATCTTATTGTAATCACTATTATTTATTAAATTTACTTTATAGTAAAAGTCAATGCTATGAGTTTTTTGTTTCCTTAAATTTGTAAAAAAATTTTCAGTTATTCCCATAAATGAAGCAATTTCAAAATCAAGATTTATTTCTTCTTTTAATTCTCTAAGTATAGCCTCTTCAGAAGTTTCTCCAATTTCCACAGTACCTCCAGGTAAACAATAGGAATCTTCATCATATTTGTTAACTAAAATTCTATTATCAAATATAAATATACCTGAAACCCTAACTTTAAATTTTTCTTTTTCATTTATTATTTTTATATCCATAATTTATCTCCTTGTTAAATGTAACGATATGTTCTAATACAAAACTATTTTAGTTTTCGACAATACTCATAAGAAATTTTTTTGCATATTCAATAATACTTTTATATTCAATATTATCATTTATATAATTACTAATAAATTTTTCATAATCATAGTATTCTAATCCAAATACTTTAGAATATGTTTTAAAAACCTCATCATAATTTTTAGGAGTATATCCATTTAATATTAAAATAGCTTTCATTATTAAATAAGTCATTTTATATATTGCTTTAACTTGTTCCTTATTTAAATTATCATACAAAAAATATCTTTTATATATATGCATTCTCCAATTTAAATACGGAATATGTGTATTTTTTATTTCTTCAAAACTTACATCCGGAATTAGTAGTTCACTTTTAGAATATTGTAACTCTATCTTTTTGTTCTTTAATAAATACAGATGATAATAAGTTTTGGGATCTATTTTTTTATTAACAAATTCTTTTTCACTATAAATTGTTGTACCGATTTTTACTGGAAAACCCTTTGATATTTTTCTAATCTTATTAACTATATCAAAATTATAATTTTTAACCACTAAAATTACATCTATATCACTCCAATTGACAATTACCTTTGAACTCGAACTACTTCCTATAACTAGAATAAGTGATAAGTCCACACCTAACTCATTCTTCATTTTTTTTACATAATCATCAATAACATAAGAATATTCATTTTTCATCCTCTAAAATCTCCTATCATCATTTTTTTTTATTATATAATCACCAATAATTAAATAATCTAAATCTGATTTACAAAACATAACCATTGCGTCTTTTGGTGTTTCAACAATAGGTTCACCATTATCATTAAATGAAGTATTTAATAATACTGGTACATTCGTTAGCTTATAAAACTCCGATAATAATTTATAAAATTTACTATTTTGTTTTTCATTTACGGTCTGAACTCTACCTGTAAAATCTTTGTGTAAAGTTGCAGGTATTTTGTCTTTAGCAAATTCTGTACAAATAGGTACTTTTAACATATATGGAGAAATATCATCTATATCAAAATATTCCTTTACCTTTTCCTCTAATATAGATGGTGCAAATGGTCTAAACGACTCTCTATGCTTTATTCTAGAGTTTAGTACATCTTTCATCTCTTGTGGAAATGGTGCACATAATATACTTCTATTTCCTAAGGCTCTAGGGCCAATTTCACTAGCCCCTTGAAACCAACCAATTATCTTTCCATTACTTAATAATTTAGCAGTGTCCAACTCAATATTAGAACTTTTTCTAAATGTGATATCTTTACCTTTAACTTCATATGGTAAAATAAATTTTTCCTGTCTCTTTTCTAATACATCTAAAATTTCTTCCTCTTTATATTCTCTTGCTAAGTATGGGGATTTTAATTCTATTCTTTTTTCGTAATTAAAATAACTATGATATCCATATAGCGCATTACCTAGAGATTGACCGGTATCATCACAACATGGTGCGACAAAAAGATTTTCAATAGGTGTTTCTTTTAATATTCTTTGATTAACTATTCCATTCAAAAATACTCCACCTGCAACACATAAGTTTTTTATTTTATACTTATCATATAATTCATTAACTAATTTAAGAATTATTTTTTCCACCTGTGATTGGACATAATAAGCAGCGTCCTTGTTTTCATAACCAGATTCAGGTTTACCAAAATCCAGCTTATTCTCTTTAATGAAATTAAGTGCTCCATTAATATATTTACCTTCACATTTACTTGAAATTTCTAAATTTTTATTTATATCAAATAAATCAACTTTTGGATATTTATCCTTTCCGTATGCTGATAATCCCATAGTTTTTCCAGCTTCTTGTGCACTCCAACCACAAAAATTTGTAAAAGTCTCGTAAGTTCTTCCAATACCCTTGTATTTAGATCTTTTTACATTATTACCACCGACTTTTTTTATAATATTCCCTTCACCAATATAATAACTTTCAGTATCATTTAAATTACCTAATCCATCAATTACTAATATTATGGATTTATCAAATGGCGATAGAAAATATGAACTATACGCATGTGACAAATGATGGTCAACAGTTATAAATTTTGAATTATTATTTACTATACTACTTAATTGTCCTTTAAAACTATTTTCTAACCTATTTCCATAGCAACTAGAAACAAATAAATCAACATCATTTATATTAATTCCTAATTCATCTAAACAATAAATAAGCGAATATAGATAACCTTCTGAATACTTTTTTCTATTTAATCTCTCTTCGGCTATTGAAATCAATTTATTGTCGTGAATTACTGTACAACCACCGTTATGTCCCGTATTAAATCCTACTATCGTTTTATTAATACTACTATCTAAGTTTATCATTAACATTTCTCCAATCTTTTATAAAAATAATAAAGTCCTTAAAATTTTTAAAATCTAAAGAATAAAATAACGATAAATATTTTAAAGTTAATATAATATCAAACTTTTTCATATCTTTAAAATTGAATACTGCAAGGGCCTTCATCGCTAAATAATTCTTAAAATCTAAATACCAATCTTCATATTCTATTTTTGATATAACTGGTGATATAACTTTTTCCATATAATATATAATTGCATCTAATCTAATTGGTCTAATATGAATTTTAAGTGTCTTTTTTTCAACAAAATTATATTTCTTCATTTTTTTATATATTATTTTATGTTCCCTAAAAGCTTTGAAATTATATTTAGGGGATAAATATTCACATTGCATTAAATTATACCAAAAAAATGTAGCAAATTCAGCCATAATTGGAACATATCCACCAGCAGTAAAATCAAATATTGTTCCATCGATGCATATATTTAAATCGTTCGGATCACATTGAGAAATTACACACCATTTACTTCTATCACTATTTTTATAATATTTTTTTACAGATTTATAAATATCGTCTATATTTGTATCGTTTTTTAGCCTATCTGATAGTTTAATTAATATATTACTGTAATTATCTTTTAATCTTGTATTAATTCTATCTTCAAAAAATATCTTACTACTATTTTTCTTTGTATTTTTAATAGATATAATAAAAATATCCCTATATTTATTCATTATATTATAATAAAGTGAATCTAACTTATCTCTAGTAATAAAATAGTCTAAAAGTAAGCCTTTATTTTTGCCAACATTATTGTTATACTCGTATCCAATTATGTTTCTAACACGATTTGAAATTTCAAAAAATTTTATTGGTGTTCTGTAATACTTACTTATTTTTTTATAACCTGTAATTTCACTTTCAAATAAACTATTATTCAATATTTTATAAAAAATCTTTTTATTATCTATCATAAATACTCCATTAGTATTATTTTGATTATGATTACTATATATTTCCTTAACTATTTCTTTCATAACATTATACCTCTAATATTTTTTCATCACTTATTAATATTTTCATAGCATTTTTTACTACTTTTAAATCTTCTATTTTATCACCTATCAAAAGAATCGAAGTATTAGCATCATAATTAAGTTTTTCCTTTTTAGGAGTTATTATTTTAATAAAATCAGTATTATTTATTTTATTTGAAATTATTTTAATATTTTTAGAATCTATATTATTTATATTTAGAAACTTTTTTATTATTTCTTCTATACCAGAAGAATATATTACAACATCCATATTGCTTTTTACAGCATACTTTAATAATGAAATTATAACTTTATTAGGCTTAAACTCCTTTTTGAAATCAATAATATTTAATATTTCTTGATTATAATATTTATGTAATAATTTAAGTTTTTTTCTCCAGACAAATTTATAAAAAGTGGAAGTCATAGCAATATTAGTTAAAAAATCTAAAAATTTTTTTCTATTATAATATGAACTAGGTAAATAATTACTAAATACTCCTATACTAGAATTTGAATCATGTGTTGTAAGAGTATAATCAAAATCAAATATAATTGTTGAAATTTTATTTAGATCTATTTTTTTAATGATTTTATTATACATAATTACTCACACACCTTATAAAATTTACTACTTATTATCCTAGCCAAACCATCAATTGATATTATCTGACAATCTTTATTTATAAAAAATAATCTTTTTTCTTTATCTAATATGTATATTTTATCTTTGTATTTTATCTTAACGTTTCCTTCTATTATAAAAATAAACTTATTATAATTTTTTTCAGTTATATTATTTAGTTCTAAATTATTATCAAGTTTTTTTATCTTTCCACGATATAATGGTAACAAATATTTATAATAATCTATCTCATCATTAACTTTTCTCCCGAGTTTATCATAGATTCTAATTGTTTCATTATTATCAAACAAATTATTATCCTGCTCCTCAAAAACCAATGAATCTTTTTTTAAAGAATGAATTGTGTTATTAGGTATATTTATGTAATCTAAGTAACATAGTTTTTGTACACATTTATCAGTTTCAACATAAGTGCTATCGGAGAGTGATAACCATCGTTCACTTTTTAATGGATGTATCTGTAATGATGTATCATTTAAATTATTATGTAACACTTTAAATAACTTATCAGAAAATGGAGCAAAAACAATTTCTTCCCCCCAAGCCAATGTATTTTTAACATATGGAACTTCAAACCAACCATTATTATATAATTTTTGAAGTTTATCAAGAAAATCCAAAGTAACTTTATTGTTATCATTCAGCATTTTTTTTACATAAGAATTTTTATAAACAGATAAATCAAATTTTTCTATAAATTTAATATTTAAAATATTATTAATCATACTAAATTACGACCTCCATCAATAGTAAAAATACTTCCTGTTGTAGCCTTTGAAAAATTATTGATAATGTTATATATGTACTCTGCAATTTCATCTGATTTATAAATTTTCTTTAAAGGAACTTTAGACTTTGCCAAAAATTCAGCTACTTTATTAATTTTAAATATTTCATTCATACTTGTATATGTAGCTCCAATAGCAAGCGCATTAACCGTAATATTTCTTTTAGATAATTCTAAAGCAAATCCTTTTGTCATCATTGCAACTCCTGCTTTTGATATATCATAATGTAATTTATCTCTGCGTGGCTTATTGTAATGAGTAGAAATAATATTTAAAATAGTTGAATTTGATTTCATTTTTTTTGCAACTATTTTACTTATAATGAAAGTACCATTAATATTAACTTCTATTACATTTTTCCAATCTTCCAAATCTATTTTCAAAATATTTTTTGTTGTTTGAATTGCGGCATTATTTATCAATACATCAATATTTCCATATTTCTTAAATATCTCATTAATGATAAGTTCCATTTGTTCATAACATGTGATATCACAATTATATATAACTAAATTTTCTCTTTCTTGAAATTTTTTACAGGCAGCCATATCCTTGTCTATTATAATCACAGTATTTTCAGAGCTTTCATTCAAAAATTTATTTACTGTGGCTCTTCCTATTCCTCTTGCACCACCGGTTATTAAAACAACTTTCTTTTTTAATAACGATTTTTTATTAACCATACTATCCCCCTCATATAATTAAATCTTTTATATTTCCCAACTAAAAAGGTGGCAAAGACACTAAAAGTGCTTGCCACCATAAAAATACTACCACCATTTGGGCAAACACTAGCACCCAAATTGATTTAATTTGCGAATACTTTACTATAATTAATAATTTTTGTCAATACTTTTATACCAAAATTTCAAATTCATAATAATTACATTATTTTTTTATGATTTATATATGATTATAAATGTTTATTTATTTTTTCTTTTATTTCTTCTTCTATGTTTTCTTTTTGAATCGTATCCTTAAAACCATCATCAATATAATATCTTTTAAAATGTTCTTTATCTTTTTTTAGCATAACAATTACAGGAGTTTTAAATTTTTTATTTTTATTCAATTCGTTTAATGTCTGTAAAGCAGAAATTCCATTTAATTCATCATCTATTATTATTAAGTTATAAAACTCACCATTATTAACTCTATCAATACAATCTTTACCTGTCATTGTTATATTTAAATCAATGTTATATTCTCCTAAGATATTTGATATCTTAAAATTTTCGTCTTTATCATTATTAACTAATAAAACTCTTTTTCTACCAAATATATCAGAAGAGTATTTTTCTACGTTTTTCATAAAATCTGATGATTGTTCAATGTCACATTTTTGATCTAATACTATCATAAATGTTGTGCCTTCATCTTTTTTACTCTTAATATTAATACTTCCACCAAGTAACTTTATTACTTTAATGGTTGCTTTTAAGTCCATATCTAGTTTATTAAGTTTACTTATCTCATCTAAAGTTAATTCCATATTATCATCTAATATACTATTTATTTTATAAAGACTCATTCCAACTCCCGAATCTTCTATTTTTATAACTAATCTTGCAACATCATATTTTACTATACTACCTATGTTTACGTTTATAAAACCATTCTCGGTATTTTCAACACTATTTAATAATACTGACATTAAAATTTGTTTGAATTTTACATCATCACCATTAAGTCTTTGTGGAACATTACTATTTATTTCAAATTTTAATTTTATATTCTTATTTCCAATTGCATTTTGCGTCATACTTTCAATGGTTTTAAAAAACATAGTCGTATCATAATATTCTTCTTTTATTTTGATTTTATTTGCATCCATAGATGATATATCTAGTACGTTATTTAATTTAAATAGTAAATCATTAGCATTACTTGAAATTAATCTTACCGCATCTTTTTTATCAATATCGTTATCTAATTTATCAAAGTTTTTAGTAATCCCTAATATATTTTTTGTCGGTGTTTTAATATCTTGTGATATTTCAAATAAAAATCTTGACTTATCTTCCATTTGTCTTTCTACTAGCTCTTTGTTTCTCAATAATTCATTTACTACCTTTAAATCTGGATTTTCTATTGTAAAATACATTAAAAATACAATAAAAGTCTCGATCGCAGTAGTTAAAAGCAATCCGGGATAAACACTTTGCACATAGCCACCAACACCTGCTAATAATATAAATAATATAATTGGAGTGTATTTTTTTGTTTTTATATGTTTATAATTTTTTACTAAAGCTACTATCCATACAACCATTGATATGATAAACACAAATCTTAAAAAATCAACAGATTTGCCATAGGAATACATAGAAACACCATCATCAAAAAATTTTATTGGCAATTTACATATAATAACTGAAGTAATTATAAATAATACTAAACAAATTTTTTTAACTTTTTTTAAATAAGAATCTATTTTTTTTATTGTAAGATTATTTTTAGATATTAAAAACACATAGTAAGAATACATAAATATAAATCCAAGATAGTAAATAAGTAACCCTTTCGTAAGAATATAATGACGTAAAGGAATCTTAGCATCAATCATGGTAGCAGAAAACATACAAGAAATTTCAATAATTAAACCTATAAAGTTTGCAAAAAGTAATTTCTCATATATCTGATTTTCTTTTGTTTTTAAACGTTTTTTAGAAAAATATACTATTATTAATAATATAATATAAATTAAACTGGTAGCCTGTAACCATATTATATTCATACTAACTCTCCTTTACAACACATTATATTTATACAATTATTCTTAAAATAGATGATCATGTATTAGTCTTTTTTTATTTTTTAAATATATGTTTTGAATTTGATTTATCTGTTTTTTTGATAGTTTCAAATTCATCATCAATATACATTTGTTCTAACTTTTTAATATCAGGTTTTTTTGTTGAAGTAAGCGGTAAGCTATCAACAAATTTTATTTCTTTAGGAACCATGTATTCAGGAACTACTGTATTTAAATATTTCTTAATTTCATCTTGAGTTTTTGTTGTATTAGCAACTCCAGATTTTAATTTAATAATACCTATTGGTTTATTAATTATCTGATTATCTGGAATAGTAATAAGTTCTCCTTCTTCAATAATATCCATGTTTTCCATTGCAATTTTAACTCTTGCAGGACTAATTTTAGTAGGATTATTCTGAGAGTCTTTTGTAAGTACTAATCTTTTTACTCTATCATCGAAAAACATTTCACCCTTATCGTTAAGCCAAATATAATCACCAGTATTATACCATGTTGCACCATTTTCATCTTTTACTAAAGCTTCTTTAGTTGATTTTTCATCATTATAATACTCTTTCATTAAAGTAGGACTATAAATATATGCTATGCCCGATTGATTAGGTCCAACTTCTTTTTTTGTTTCTGGATCAACTATTTTAATAAAATTACCTATACAAGGCTTACCAACTGATCCTAAGCTCGGGTTTTCATAATAGCAATAAGCTAATGAACCTAACCCTTCGTTTGCACCATAACCTTGAACTAACTGCGTATTACCACCATTTTTTCTAATGAATTCATCAGCGGCAAATTTAACTTCATTTTTTAAAGGTTCAGCACCAGTTAATACTATTTTCCATTTAGAACAATCAGTTTTTCTTTTTGCTTTTTCAATTGAATCCTTTATATAAGGAGGTGATGTCAACCAATGATTAAATTTATATTGTTCATTTCTTTTAACCATATCTTTAGGATCAAACAATGGATCTAAACCTAAAGCAACACCAAGACATAAAGGTTCATGAACCATATTAAGAAGTGAGTAAAAAATCCATAAAGGCGTCATATTAAACATTACATCGCCCTTTTCAAATCGATCTTGTTCAGTCATACCCATAATTTGAACCATTGAATCCATAGCATCCCATGTTGCAACACATGCCTTTGCATGACCTGTCGTGCCTGATGTATATGCAACAGCAGCAATATGGTTCTTTTCATAACTACAAGCTGGTAATTCAAAATTACTCTTTCTTCCTAATTCTAATAATTGTTCATAATTTAAGATATTAACATTATCATATTTTTTCTTATCTAATCCTTTTAATTTCTCTATAAATTTATATTTCGCCTTATCAACGTTCATTCCCTTAGGAAGTCCATCTGTAAGCGATGTTGTAACTATCTTCGTTATATTTTGCTCTTTTAAAGCTTGCATAGTATCTTCACTACAAAAGATATCATTGCCAACAAATATATTTGATTTAAAATTAGAAAGTTCTCTTACAAGTTCATCTTTATTAGCAGCACAGTTTACCATATGCATTGTAGCTCCAATTTTATCTAAAGCATACAATGATACAATTCCATATGGAACTGATAACATACTCATTACAACAACATCATTTTTTTTAACACCTAAACAACTAAATCCTTTGGCAGCATTATCTATTAAGGTCATTAACTGTCTATAAGTAATTTTATTTCCTAAATAATTAATTGCAATTAAATCTGGATTTTCTAATGCAGTTTCTTCAATTCTTTTGTAAAGTGTATCATGTTTTAAAATTTTTTCTATTTCTCCTGCCTTTGTTATTTTTGATACTTCTTCTTTTAATTTTTTAAAATCTACGTTCATAACGTATCCCCCTAAACTAATTTTTTTATTTTACTGCAAGCATAATATAACACAATAATAAATAAAAATCAAATTTTACTTATTATTGTGCTCACTCTCATATTTTCTTATTATTCTTCTAATAGTTGATGGATATGTATAAAAATATCTTGCGGTAGGTTTTATGCCTCTTTCTTTAGCCATTTTTACAATTTTTGGTTCTAATTGAGCCTTTTTTTCTTTCGTTTGATTTTTATATAAATCCTTTTCATCAATATAATATAATGCATATTCTGTTGACATATAATCAAATTTCCTTTACTACTTACATTAATATTTTAATACTTATCAAAAAAAATTAGTTAATTAAAAAATCTCATTAAAATCATATTAAAATCATTAATATCTTGGTAAGCCATATCCATAAATGTATTTACTATCAATAGAATATTTCTTTTTTTTAACCTCATTTCTTGAATTACCTTCAATAGTATAAATATTTTTACCATCACTTCTTTCTACAATTCCGACGTGATCTGAATGTCCATCCTGTTCCCAATCAAAAAATATAACATCGCCAGGTTTAGGATTATATCCTCTTTCTTTCCATAACCCGATTGCTTTAAACCAGGGAATCCCCTGTGTATGACAAGTTGAAAATTTAGGAACAGCTATATTAAGATATCCAGCCTCATTATAAACCCAGGATACAAATATTGCACACCATTCTACCCTTGAATTAAAGCCATACCATTTCCAATATGGTTCACCTCCGACATTTCCTACTTGCGATAAGGCAATATCAACTACATTTTTATTTCCAATACCGCCACCATATACTACATTAGACCATAATGCATCATATTTACTACTCAATAGTTCGTTCATTTGCTTTTGTTGAATAAAATTAAGATTATATTCTGATATCATATCATTAACACTCTTGCCTGTAATATTAATATATAATATCCGTTTTATTTCTCCATTTTCATTTGAAGTTTCTTGCACGTTGTATGTAATTTCATTCATTTTCCAGAAGACATCTTTAAGCACATTTTCTTTATTATCGTTTATTGTAATTACATCTGTTGCATTTTCTCCATTAGAAATTATAACAGCATACACAGATAAAATATATTTCCATTCAGTCTTATTTACATTCAATGCATAGTCATCATGTGGAACTTCGTTTTGTATATTTATTAGTTTTTCAGACAGTTCATTATTAAGATCACTTATAACACTACTCATTGTTTTATTACCAGTATTTTCACTACTTAAAAATATTCCAAAAACAGAATTAAGTAAAAAGCCTATTAAACATAAAATTATAATTATAACTACTACTATCCAGCCCCCTGCTACTAAAGCAGCAATGATAGCTTTAGTAACAGTTACAACAGTTTTTAAGATTTTTATAGTAGTTTTAATTGCCATTTTAATCGTTTTAATTGTTTGTTTTATTCCTTTCACGACCATTTTTGGTGCTTTCAGCGTCTTTTTTGTAATTTTTGCGCCCGTTTTTATACCACGTTTGGTATTTTTAATTATAGTTTTACCAACTTTTTTAGATGTTTTTATATTTTTCTTTGCTTTATACAACTTTATCTTGTTTCTCAAATTACTTATGTTTTTCATAGTATTTGCAACTGAATTACGCCCTTTTCTTCTTGAAAAATTAATAATCTTTTTTGTGGCATTATTTAAAGTAGTCTCTATTTTATCATTCCCATAATCAAATATTGAAGATTCGTTATCCTTTTCTTTTATATTAATTAGATTATCTTTAGAATTAAAAACCCTTTTATCTAATTTTCTGATAAACTTATTACCAGTATTCCTTAACTTTATTTTAGACATAATTTAATTATCTCTCACTTGGTTTAGTTGTCATAAGTTTATATAATTTAGTATCTTTAGGAAAACTATTAACAAATGGGACAAGCGAACTACCATATTTTATCAAGCCACATCCAGCATCAGAATTTGTTATATAAGACATTTGCTCATCAGATATATTTAATAACCTAGCTAATTCTTGTCTATCAGAAGATGCTTGATTAAGCATTACAATAAATTCACTATTGGAAAGCATTGTGGAAGCATCAACTGAAGATAACAAATATTCAACATTTTGAGTAATAGCAGTTGGATATGCATTTCTTTTTCTAAATTGTCGCCAAGCACTATTAAAGAAAGCTGATGAATATTCATTTGCAAACATTACATGAATTTCATCTATAAATATATGCGTTCTTTTTCCTTTTTTATAGTTTTCAGATACACGATTAATCATTGCATCAGTTATAACTAAAAGTCCCATAGATTTTAATTGTTTCCCCAATTTATAAATATCATATGATATTATTCTGCTATTTGTATTAACATTAGTTTGATGGGCAAAAACATTTAATGAACCATTAGTAAATAATTCTAATGATAACGCTAAATCTTTAGCTTCTTTTTCAGGTTGTTCTAATAAACAACTCCTTAAGTCCATTAACGTAGGCATATTTTTTTTATTCTCTTGCTTTTCATACACTAATGCGGTACATCTATCAATTATTGATTTTTGTTTAGAACCTAAACCTTTTTTATCAAGTTGCTCAAATAGTGATAGAATAAACTCCGATTTATCACTTATTGGATTTACTGCATCTCCGTATCCATCAAGCATATCCATAGCGTTAATATGATCTCTACTATTTGCAGATATTTCAATTACTTCACCACCCATAGCATTTACCAAAGCAGAATACTCCCCTTCTGGATCGCATATTAAAATATCATCATTTGTTGATAAGGATAGAAATGTAATTAGTTCTTTAGCACTAAAAGACTTACCTGATCCTGGAACACCTAATAAAAAAGAAGATTGATTTAGAAGATTTTCTTTATTAACCATAATCAAATTATGGCTGATAGCATTTTCACCATAATATATTCCACCTTTATCCATTATTTCTTGCACTCTAAAAGGATTTAATACTGCCAAACTTTCAGTAGTTAGAGTTCTTAATGTTTCAATATTTCTTACACCAATTGGTAAAACTGTATTTAATCCATCCATTTGCTGATATTTTAAAGGAACGATTTGACAAAGGTGCTTTCTTGCAGTAATCAATACTGTTTCAGTATCAGCATCAAGTTGTTCTTTGGTATCAGCAGTTATAACTAAAGTTACATTAGCAAACATCATACGTTGATCCCTTGTTGTTAAGTCGTCTAAAAACTCTTTACTTTCCTTTCTTTGTTGTTCCATATCATATGGTACAACAGCACTAAAATTATTGTTGGCATTTTGCTTACGTTGCCAATTAGTTATATTTGTTTCAACACCAAGTAATCTACTTTCAACTTCCTTAACCGCCTCATCCGTTGGTATTGGAATAATATCAATACTAAGCATCATATTTTGATTCATATCAGTTAATTCTGCTATCATACTATCTTTAATATATGACGCATAATCTTTTAAAAACATTACCCTACCAACCTTATTTTCCATAGTAAAATAATCATTTTCAAAAGAAAATCCGTTAGGGCATATATAATCTTTAAAACTATGTCCTTTACGCATTAATGTTTTTATATCCAGATTATAATTAGATTCTTCACCTATTCTATAAAAATCATGTAATATTCTTAATCTTTCCGTAGCATTTAAAGAAGTACACTTTGAACCTAATTTAGCAAAATGTGAAATAATATCACTTGATATTCTTCTAAAATAGTTTTTAGCTTCCTCATGATCCTTTTTAAATACAGAAATCGTTAAATAAATTTCTCTAACCATACCATTACTTCCTATTGCTTTATCAAGTAACATTTGATTATATTCCTGACGATATATATCTAAACCATCTTGTTTAAAATCAAGTAGTATATCTTTTTCAAAAGTTTTCTTATTTACTCTCCTTAAAGCTATTGTAATTTTTGTTGTTGCACCACTATCAAGGGAATTTAACAATTCTGAATAATCCAAAAACATAGTTTCCTTGTCTTCTTTTGATGCAACCGCATAATTAATATCAGTAAATTTATAAGTAAAAGAAAATTTATTTTTACCAACTAAAAATATACCATCTTCCCAAATACGTTTTATTGGTATTGACTTTTGTACACTTTTAGGAATATTTAAATCTTCCTTTTCCATTTTCTTTAAATTTCGTATTGTCCTTATCATTTTAAACTTTCCTTTCTTTCTGCACTCTTTAGATAGTTTTTCATCGCATTATAGTAAATATTTTCTGATACAAATTTTAAATGCCTAGGGGTTAATATTTCTGATTTAAACCATGCAAAGATAAATTTTTCAATAGTCATGCCATTATAAGTAACAAATCCTATAAAAGCAAATGGAGCTGCACCTAATATGCAAATCCAGGATAAAGTTTCAACACCAAATTTATCTTTTAACAAAAAATATAATAGTACAGCTACTAGGCAAGCCATAACAGAAAAAAAGAACTGTCTTAAAGACAGTCCAAAAAATATGCTTTCTGTATAATTTCTAATTTCTCTGTTTATTTTAACTTCCACTTATCTCTCATCCCTTTCATAATTTTTATTACTAAACATATTATTTTCATTTTCTTCAAATCTGTTAGATTCTCTTACTACGTGAGCTTGTAACGCAGGGTTATTTTTAGCTTCCTCATATGCTGATAAAATATCTTCATTTAAAAAATGAAAGTCTTTTTTTTCTATTTCTTTTTTATCATTAATAAAATCATTTGAATACTCAATCGCAATTTGCTCATCAATTCTTAAGTCTTTTGGATTAAGTCCTAAATCCATACACAATAACGCCTGATTAAAATATTTTTCATCTTCTTTTTTTAAATTACTTAATTGTGTAAACATTATAGTTAAAAATTGCCTACTTGTTATATCACTCATATATTTTTCAGTTACCTGATCTAAAATTTTTTCGTAATGTATTGGTGGTACTTTAGTGGGTTCCTGTGTATCTGGATTTATATATTTATAAGTCATATCACTAATACTTTTACTCATATCTTTTATTTTTAATTGTGTAAAATCATCATATTGCTTTCTCATTTTTAACTTCTCCTTATCTTTCCATAATTTTTCTATTTTTATTTACCGCTTTTATTTTTTCTTTAAAATCATCTTTATTATAAACTTCGTTTTTCCCATATGTTATAAAATTAATATGTGAAAATTCAAAACCACTACTATAATTATCTCTGTTAGGATCATTATTTTTTATGAAATCTGAAACCCTATTATAAACTAATCCATAACCCGAAGCCGACCTTTCTCCATTAGAAAGAGACCTTTTTAAATTATCTAAATCGAACTTAAAATTCAAATTGTTCTCACCATATCCTATATTAATAGTAATAGTTTTTGCATATAAATCTCTTAATGATTGATATATATTTCTATTTATGTTCAATTGCTTATAATCAGGATTATTACTTCGTGATATTTCTCCTAAATATTTGATTTTATAATCATAAGTCAATGCCTCAAATCCCAATTCTTCTTTGTATTTGACTATTAATTCCGAAAAAATTTCATTAACTAATTTCTCGGAATTATCTAAATAAGCCATATAAATATTTTTATCTTCAAGTATTTTTAATTTATTTAAAGAATATAAAGAACAATCAAATTTTAATTTCACAGTTGGATTAGACTGTGTTATATATATTTTATCTATTTCGCTCTTAATTCTTCTAATATCATATTCATTTAAATAATCAAATTTCTTTTTTCCATCTTTTTTAATAATATTTTTATTATTATTTAAATATGATTCTACCATTTTATCTAATTCATTAGATATGTTTCTTTCAATATTTGAAAAATTTGCCATTTTAATCTTTTTATCTACTGAAAACATATCTTGAAGTTGATAACTAGCATCATATAAACATTTATCAATATTATCAAAATACCCTCCGACATTATAATTTGCTTGACTAAACCCAGTGTATTCCCGTTTATAGTAAATAGTATCAAACCTATCATTTATTTTTTCCTTATATATTTTAAACTTTATAGCAACAGAATTTTCAAAAATTTCATTATTTCTATTTTTATCTATTAAAAAATTTTCTAAATTATTTCTCATATTTCACTCTCCTATCTTTCTAAATCTTTTTTTCTTACTTTACTATTTTGTTCAATATAATCGCAGACTTTATTTGCTTTTGCAACTGCTGAAAATAATTCTTGTGGGTTATTTTCTAAAATTTTTATCCACGACTTAATATAGCTTTTATGATTATCATAATGTTCTGTTGAAGTTGGAATATTTAACTTTTGCATAATAAAAGAAGAACCAATTTCTGCAACTAGCTCTTCTCTTGCATATTCTTCTTTGTTATTATTATCAAAATTTCGATTTAATCTATTCTTGCTTCCAGTTGAATGACATAATTCATGAAGTTGAGTAGCATAATAGGAATATTTATCTAAGAATTTTTCAGAAGGTGGAAGCACAATTTTATCTTTTAAAACATCATAATATGCTTGATTTCCAAATTCTTCATATTTAACACCAAGATTTTTTATTACATTAGTGATATATTTGGGAATATGAATTTTTTGATTTGCATTGTTAATATATTCTGGAACACCTTCAACATATTTAGCATTATAAACATAACTACAATTTACAAATATTTTAAAATCTTCAATTTCGTTTGGATGCTTTTCAACATAATTATTATATTCTAAAAAATCCATTCGCTTTTTCAACTTAAAATTGTAATAACTCCAAAATTCTATTGGAACTCCTTTTCCTTTTGCTTTATTACTTAATTTCCAACCTTTATTTTTAATTTGAAGAAATGTGTACCATCTTGGATCTGTATATTTTTCTAAATAAGAAACATAATTCAATATCAAACTATTTATTCCTTTGTATTGACTTTTAGTAATTCCATTATGATTAATAGTCGTTTGCCATCCTTTATTCCACGGGATTTCATTTTCCTTTAAACAATGAAGGTACATATCAATTAATTGTTCTTTTGTTTTAGTTGTTTTCATAATTATAATCCCATCATTTCTTTTACTACTCTATCAGATAGTTTTATTGTACCAACTAAAACTAACATATTAAATATCAATTCACTTATATACTTCCATGACTGGGTTACAACAGACGCAGAAGCATCAACGACTGGTGGAGAACTTGCAAATAGTGAAAAAATAATGCAAGCTAAAACTATAATTGCACCTTCCATACAAACCCCACAATAAGATTTTACAAAATTTTGACCTACGTTTTGAGTTGTTTCACCTGCAAATGTTGATAATGGCACAGGAGCAATAGCAGTATATAAATATAACTTAAAAAACCTACCATAAACAGTCATTATCATAATAAAAGAAAGAACGGTTATTACTAATCCTCCTATTAAAGTTACCGCCCACAAAGGTATTGAATCCATAAAACTACAACTTTCGATAGTATTAATTAAACTATCTGGAAGAATAGTGCTTGAACTCATCTTTATTCCAGCAGTTTTAATTATGGTGGAAATAACGCCTTGTACTATTTTAAATATTGCCAGCATTAATTCTAATCCATAAGTTACAATACCTTTAGCGATTGCAAAACGTATAAATAATTTTAAAGCTCGATCTGGTTTTTTTATATCATTAAATGACGTGCATGTTTTAACTATACTTATTACAAAAAATAACACTAAAAGAGCCATACCAATTGCTTGTAATGCACCGTGAATGTCCTTAATAACATTCCATATAGCCCCACCTTTAAAGGTTTCTGGAGATTGTGTAATTAATTGCCATATTTCATTTAATTTAGAATCCCAAGTTTCTAATGCATTTTGTAAATTTTGAACAACCCAATTATCACTCAATTTCTTCACCTCCTACAACAAAATTATCCAGTTATCATATTTATTATTTCTTTTGAAAATGTGATGATAATTCCTCCTGCTACTGTTAATATGCTATTTGCTCTTTGAGATGGATCATGACTTTTTAATGATAAGCCAAACTGAACAACGCCAAAACCTAACATTATCATTCCAATTGCACGTATCAAACCAAAAATAAAGTTAGATAGATTATTTACAACAGATATTGGATCATCAGCAGCAAAAACTGTTACACTTCCTCCAAGCAAAAATAAGCACAACAAAACACACATAACATAAATTTTATAAAACTTATATAATCTTTTTTCATAATTTTCATTTTTCATCTTTACGCCTCCTAATTAAATATTCATCTATATTTTCTGAAGATATAACTTCATACCTATCATCTTTTTCATCAGTCTGTTGTATTTGAACATCTTTTGTTAAATAACAATCAAACTTAATTGATGCAACCGCATTTTGTGTATTACCATAAATATATGGTTTAGCCCCTCCAATCAATGACTTCTTAACATTAGGGTGTTTTAAAATATCATATTTTAAATCTTTAATTGGCCGTTCTCCTCGTATAAAAAGCAAAGCATAATTATTATCAAGCCGAGCTAATTCGTCAGGTGTCATTAACTCTCTACCGCCAATCTGATAATTAGTTGAATAGTTACCAGAACGTCCACTACTTTTTCCATACGTATTCATATCAATAGTTGCTTTACCCAATAATTCACTAGCATATTTATGAACTGACTGTTCATTACTTCCTAAATATAAAAATTCATCACAGTTTCCAATTATGCTTTCCCATTGCTTTTCAAATAAAGCTTTCAATTGAGCTAAATTTTGTAATATTATTGATACAAAAATTTGCCTAGATCTCATTACACTTAAAATCTTCTCAAAATCATTTGGAAGACTGACGTTTGCAAATTCGTCCATAAGAAAATGAACTGGGATTGGTAAACTTCCTCCAAACTTATAATCAGCTAAAAAAAACAACCTTTGAAAAAGTTGTGTATATAATATGCTAACCAAAAAATTAAACGACGAATCGTTATCGGGAATAATAGCAAATAAGGCAATTTTTTTATACGCAAAAGAATCTAAATCTAATTCATCAGTTGCTGTTAATGATGCAACACTATCCAAATTAAATTTTTCAAGTTTAGATACTAAAGTTATCTGAATAGATTTAAGGGTTTTTGCAGATCCACTACGGTAATTCTTATAATACTTTACCGCTATGTGATTAGGATTTCTTTCTTCTAACCGTTCAAATAATATATCAAGTGGACTTTCATACATATCATCGTCTTCCTTTACTTCACCATATCTAATCATTTCCATTACCATTGAAAAATTTTGTTCATCTTCAGGGGCTTCATATTTTAAATAAAAAATCAACGCCGATAATAACATACTTGCCGCAGTATCCCAAAACGGATCAGAAGCAGTACCTACTTTTGGCGTTGTTGATTTAAAAATATTAGTAACTAATTTTTGAACATCATTATCATCATTAACATATAAAATTGGATTATAACAATGACTTTTTTCCATATTTACTAAATCTAACACTTTTACCTCATACCCTTCACTTTCAAGGAAATTACCAGTAGCTTTAATTATTTCACCTTTTGGATCAAGAATAACATAAGAGGTATTTCCTTGTAATATATTAGGTATTCCATAAAATCTTGTTTTTCCTGCACCTGATCCACCTATTATTATGGTATTTAGATTTCTTCTATGAATTCTACCATCTAATCCGATAAATACATTATTAGTTAGTATTTTATTATTTCTAACAGGTTTTTGATAATACTTCTTTTTTATATGAAATAAATTACCCCATTTAGCAGAACCGTATTCTTCGGTTTTTCGGTAATTTCTTTTTGTTGATATTAAAACTCCAATTCCAATTAAATAAGAGAAAAGAAATAAAAGTATTATTTTCAAACTGTTTTCGCACCATTTAATATAAAAAGGATGTTCTAACAAATTAGGAAATACTTTTATTATTTTAAATAATCCATCTTGCATATATGGTGCAATTAAAAGTGCTAACCATACACATATTAAAGCCCCAAAAACATATAATAACTTATTATTTTTATCATTCATATTTAACCTATTTTTATATACTATTTAACTTTAGTCTTTTGCTTTCTATTTTTATTATTATTTTTTGATATTTGCCTTATTTTTTGATTATTTTTACCTTTGCTATTTATTTGATTTTTTATATCTTTTAATTCTTTTTTAACAGATGGTTTTTTTATCTTTTTATCTCCCTCCTTTAAATGCGTTGAGGAAATATCGGACGGAGGGTTTTTCTCCGATTGTTCCTTGACGGGGTTTATTTCATCTTTTACCTCACTCTTATTTTTTTCATTTTCTTTTTGTACAGTAGCTTTGAATGAAGAAAATTTAAATCTTTCAAATATACGATTTATTTTTGCTGCATCTTCAGCTCTTACAATAATATCAACAAGACCATCTTTAATTGATTGTTTTTTATCAACTAAAACGCTATATAAAACTCCATATTTTTTAGCTTCTTTTACAAACTTATTTAAATCTTCTTGTTTAAGAGAAAAAACCTTTAATTCCTTTCCTGATTTAAGCATATTATTTAAAGTTGTTTTACCTCTAGTTTTAGTTTTATCTTTTGATATGGCTAATAATATAGCCCCTATGTTTTTAGCAGCCGAACCAGTAACTTTAAGTGCAACTTGTGTTCCTTCTAAAGTCATTCTTACCATAGATTCAGCAGCATCACTTGATGAATTCATTTGAATACTCCTCCTTTTCTAATTGTTTTTCAAATTCGCAGACATTTTTTTCTATTGTTTTTGATCTTTCTTCAATTTCATCACATAATTTCACTTCCTTTCTCAAATTAGTAATTTCATTAAATAAGGAGGAAATTTCATTTCTTATTTCCTCCTTTTGCTTTATGTTATTAGATTTTTTATGTTTATACCATAACTTACTTCTTTTATCTAATAATAAATCTAGTTCATTTTTTAACTTATTACTATAAGAAAAAAATTGCTCATAAGTTGTGATTTTATTACTTACAAGCAATTTTGTTTGTTCTGATATATTTTGCATTTTATCAATGTCTATTCTTATTGATGGAGATAACTTATATCTTGAATTCTGTTGTGGAAAAATTTTAAGCAAATAACAATAATATAAATACAAACCATATAATCCCTTATGTTTTTGCCTTGTTTTTATGTGATTATTTCTTTTCTTTACCTTTAATCCATATTCTTCTATAAAAGGCAATCTTTCTTCATAGGTTTCTTCTATACGCTCTTTTATTCTTTCAATACTATATTCACTTCCAAAATTTCTTTCGACTCTAATGTTCTTTTTATAAGGTTGTCTTCGTATGCTCATTATGTTTTTTCCTCTATATATAATTTCATAATCCATAGCCTTCATAAGTTTTTCAAAATCTTTATATGAGTAGGCCTGTGAAATGGCTCTATCTATATCCTCTTTAGCTGTAACATAATAATTATTATTATAAATATAGCTATTATAATAATTAGCATAATTTATTTTGCTTCGACGACAAGGTTTTTCTTCTAAAACACTTAAATTATATTCTTCACATAATGAGTCCGATAACTGTCTTAATCTTGCATAATTAACCCTATTATCATAATATTTTTTACCATCTTTAAAAGATACAGAATTAATAACAAAATGATTATGAATATGATTAGTATTAACATGCGTAGATACAACAACCTCAAATCTATCTCCCCACATTTCTTCAGCTAGTTTTAAACCAATTTCATGTGCCTGTTCAGGAGTAACTTCATTTTCTTTAAATGATTGAAATGAATGAAATCCTAATATTCCCTTTGTTTTATTATATTGTTTTTTGGTTATTAACATTTCTTCATATGCACTTTCCACATTACAATTTATTCCAGATACATAATACTGCTTTTCAGTATTAAAATTTAAGTCATCATATTCATCTAAATTATGTAATATTTTATATGTTTCTTTACCATAATTTTCATTTATTGTTTTTTCTATATTAGTAATATAATTAATAACATGATCTAATCTTTTATCAATCTTCCATATTCCTGTCGTTGCAATTATTATCACCTCTTTATATTTTTTCTCAATTTAAATAAAATACATTATTATTGTAATTTTTCGTCTGGTAATAGGTACTTTCTTTTTATTAAAGTCATAAACTGATTTAATTTATCTGCTTCACATTTATAAAATTGGTAATCTATAAAATTAAGTGAGTTAGCTTTTCTAGCAATTTGATTAAGATTATTACCTATTGCCCTCATTTCTTTCATAACGTCATAAAACCTATCATCAGGTTTTTCTCTTGGCTCAAATCCTACTATTAGACTTCTTACTAATTCAGATTCTTTTAAACCAACTTTTTTTGCTTTCTTTTTTAAAAGCATAGCTTCTTCTCTATTTAACCATACTTGTTTTTTTATCTGTCTTGTTCTCACTATCGTTCTCCTTAAGTTTATATTCTTTATTTATTTCATTTATTTGTAAACAGCACATAAAAGTAATAGCTAATAGACCACCTATTAGCATACCTAAAATAAAAAATAATAATTCTTTCAAAGTAATTCCTCCTTATAATAGAAAAGAAGTTAGTACGTTATTTATACTAACTTCTTAATATAAAATTAATTTTCTATTAAGTATATTTTTTTATGATAAATTAAAACTTCTTTTACTAATATATTACTACTATCATATACTCGATAATAATTGCCCCAAAATCTTTTCCAATACCAAAAAAATGATTTTCTATTCTCTTTAATTTTTCTTCTTACTTTCATAATTAAATATCCTTTCAATATGAGTTTGGGGATTGGGGTTCCCACCATATTTGAATGTTTGCGGGAGTAAACATTCAGTGCTGGCTAGGACATAAAGTCCTAGATATTCATAATAATATTTATCTTTCTATTGTATCATTTTCTTTTTGGTGATCTTGACTTCTTGAACTTAAGAATGTAACTTTTTCTGCAACTACTTCCATTTTTTGTTTTTTTTCACCTTCATTAGTTTCATATGTATTTGTTTGAATTTTACCTTTTACTCCAATTAAATCTCCTTTTTTACAATATTCAGTAGTAGTTTCTGCAATCCCATTCCATAAAGTACAATCAATAAAATCTGTATCATATTCACCATTTTCGTTTTTGTAACTTCTAGGCACAGCTAAAGTAATATTAGTTAATTTTCTGCCGCTTTCCGTTTCTTTGATTTCTGGTTCTTTTACTAATCGCCCAACTACAATAAATTGATTTAACATTTTATTCTTCCTCCTTATTTTTTCTTCTATTTTCAAGTAATATTTCATAATAATTTATTTCTTGAATTTCATAATCTAATTTGTCACTTAACAAACTAATTAACTTAACAGCTTCATTCGAGAAAAATCTTATTACTATAAAAGTTTCACTTTCTGTTATATTAGGAATACTATATCGTAATAATTTCTCCTTAAGCTTATCAGCTACCACTTTCTTATCTTCATCAACTATGTTTGATAAATATTCTATCAATGAGTTAAATTTTGTAATTGTTAACTCCACCGATATGGGTGGAATTCTTTTTTTATATGCCATTTTATCTCTCCTTTCAATATATTTTTTCTAATGCACATATAATAATTAACTGTTTATTTGTTTTATGAACGCAAGTAATTAAAATAAGATTATGACTAGAGTATTGTTCATTTAATGAAAAATACCCAGTTTTTTCTATTTCATATTTTTTAATAACTTTATAAGAGTAAATCTTATCAAGATAATATACCAATGCTTCATCATTATTTTCTAACTTATCTAAATTCTTGAAATAAGAAATTTTACTATTACCTGCATGAGCATATAATATGAAATTGCCTTGTTCATTTGGAAATTTACTATTTTTATCAATACTAATAGAATAATTAATAGATTTAAAATTTTTAGTTGCCATAACCAGCCCTTTTTTTAAGCTAATTTTAGGTATATTTAAGATCGCAACATATTTAGTTTTGAAATTACTATTACTTTTTTCCAATTTCGTATTATTAACTTGATTCCCCTTATTGTTATAATTCTTAATATAACTTTCAATATTATGATCATCTAACGTTTTTTGTATATAACTATTTAAAATACAATAAAGAATAAAAATTATTCCAATTAAAAGCAAAGAAAAGCCAATCATTTTAGTTAGATTGACTTTTATTTTTTCTTTTCTTTGCATAAAGTATCATTCCTATACCTGTTGTCAATAGCAAAACAGGTATAACTATTATAAGATGGTTAAACTCTGCATCAGTATTTGGAACTTCAATTATTAATTCATCGGCTAATGTTGCTTTAACTATCTCATTATTTTCTTTAATACTGAAATATTGACGTTCCGGATTAATTTTATAGCCCTCTGGTGCATTTTTTTCTAATATATAATAATCACCAACTGGTAAATCATTTATTATAATTTTACCGTTTTCATCAGTAACACCAGTAAAAATCAATTCATCTTTATTTGTATATATTTCAATTGTTGTATTTGGTAATGGTTTTCCTGTTGAAACGTCGGTTTTAGTAAATTCTAACGTTCCTTTTTTATATTTATTTAAAATATCAAAAGACTTTAAAATTACTTCTGTATATTGATCCTTATATGATAATTGGAATTTATATTTTGTATTATCTAAAACTAATTTATCATTTGGCACTTTTGTTTCAACCACGTAATACTTTCCTAAATACATATCATCTAATTCAGCTAATCCTTCTTCATCAGATTTAATTGTTGCTACTAAATCATTCTTTTTATAATGAATAACACCATCTTTAGTAACAATATCCTCATCAGCATATATACCAAATTCAGCATCTTTCAAAGGTATTTCTTCATAATGATACGATCCATCTTCTATAACTAACTTTTCAGCAGTTTTCTTTATAGTTAATCTTCCTTTTACTTGTTTATTTGCATACTTAACTAATATCATTGCTCCATAATCATTATCATAAATAACTTCAGAATTTTCACCAATTTCAAATTCATATGGTTTTGTATTCCATAAATAGCCATCTATTTTTTGGTCTATTTCTTCCAAAATATATTTACCAGAGCTTAAAGCATATGGTGTTATAAATTCACCATCATTTGTGGTTTCAAATTCGCATATTTTTTCAGCGTTAGGATAAGTTATTGTTTGACATACATACTCTTTTTTACTAACATCAAAAATCTTAAATTTAATACCACTCATATTAATTTTCTTGCCTGATTCACTATCTATTTTAATTAATTTTAGTTTTGCCTTTATCTCTGAATTTGAAAGCAATTTATAATATGGATCATCAGTATATTCATTAATAACAATTTCAAAATCATCTACTTTATAATGGTCTTTTGAAGATGTTACTTGTTTTATAACATAAATTCCATATGGTAATTTAATAGAGGCAAAACCCTTTTCATCTGTTGTAATACTTGCTACCTTTTTGCCAGATGATTTCAAATAAATATCAAACTTAACGTTTGGTTCACCAGTAAGAAAACCTGTCTTATCGGTTGCAAACACTTTAAAGATATTGACATCTCTTTCTATTACTTTTTCATAAACAGTTACTTCAGGATACAAATCATCACTCGTTATACTAAAGTAATATTTTGTTTTATCATCTAACTCATAACCAGTTGATGCTTTTTCTTCAAGCAAATAGTATTCTCCTTGATGAGGCAACATTCCGCTAGTTATTACACCATCATTTCCGGTAGTAATAGTACCAACCTTTGTTCCATCAGTTTTATAAATACCATAAGTTGCACCTTTAAGTGTTGCATCACCTTGAGCTATTGCTAACCCAGTATCCTTATCTACTTTATGGATTGTAACTTTACCACCGATAGAATTTATTTTAATACTTGCAGTTACTGGATCTAAATTACCAGCAAATAACAAATTTTGAGCGGTATCAGAAACATAAGCCAATGATGTTCTTCCTAATCTATTTGACTTTTTACTAAAATTAATTGTTATATTACCAATCTCATTTGGTGTTATATATAATATATTTCCTTCTTTTCTATAACTTGCATCTCCATCTATGGACACGTCGTAATATTGTAATACGTTATTTGTATCAGTTAAAGTTATTGTATTATCAACAACATCAGTAATTGATTGATTATTAAATGATGGTCTTTTATAATGATTATTAACCAAATTTAATAGTTCTTGTGATTCAGTTTCAAATTGGCTAATTTTGCTTCCGTGAAATGAATCAACCCAATATACATCCCATCCTAGATTGTAAGCTTTCCAAATTTCATATTGGGTAATTGCATACCATTTTGAGTCAGTATGGTTTCCATAACCATATCCATAATAAGCAAGCAAGTTAATCCTATTCCATGTTTCTTGCGACATTGAAGCAAGTGAAGCTTGGTTGCTATCATAACCATTAATTAAAACTCCACTAGCAAAATCGACCCCAGGTTGAATACAGTAAACTACTTCTCCATCAGATGTTCTATGGTAAATTCTAATTCTTTCAGAACGTTCCACTCCATCTTTAGTTTTTGAAACATATACTTTTGGCGTAATCCATTCATAATAAAAAGAATCGCTAGTTAATGCTTTAGTTTTAATTGATGGAATACTAAAAATTATTCCAAACAAAAAAATGGGTATAGCCCATTTGAGTTTTTTTAAAATTTTATTCATTTTTTTCTTTTCCTCCTTAATAAAAAAATACTCATAATGAGTATTTAAATCAGTTTATATTGTGCCAATCATAATTATTACCATTATCATCTTGTAAAGATAACATATAATAAGTTACTCCGCAATCATCTGTCATATGAGAACATGTATAACCATATCTCCCCAAATATGAATCACCTTTATTAGTACACTCTTTTTCTGTTTTGAAATCAGCTCTAAACCAAGAAAAAGAGAATTTTTTTGAGGTGCAACTTTTAGTCGTTGTTGTCGTAGTTGTTGTTTTCGTTGTGACTATTGGTTTCGTTGTGGTTGTTGTTTGTTTGCTTTGTTGAGTGGTCTGTTTTTTAGACGTTTTAGCAACACTTGTGGTTGTAGAAACTTCCTCTTTTGAGTTATTTGAAGTTGAATTAACTTTTGTTGTATCAGCATTATTTTCAGATTTTTGTGAAGTTTCATCTTTCTTGTCTATTGCTTCTTCGGTTTTATTGTTATTTTTGGTAGTAGTTGTAATTTCTTTATTACTCTTATTGTTTGTTTCTTTTGTACTAACTTTCTTTGAGTTAATACCAATTAAACCTAGAACAACAAACGTAATAATTACCACAAAAAATACTAATACTGCAATCATTTTTTTCTTCTTCATAACTTTTCACTCCTCTTTAGGTAAAATCATAGCACTAATTTTAATTTTTTGTCAATTTTTTCCACCTTTATTATTCTTTTCAGTTAGTAATATATAGCTAGTAAAAATATAGGGGTAGATTGTAAGAAGGGGAATTATGTAAAATGTACTCCCACTATCTTTGCCTATCTTTAGACTTTTCTAAATATTTATTATAGTAATCCAAGGCTTTAAATATGTATTCTTTATATTGAGTCAATGGTATAGTTCTAGGTAATTTATTACGTAAACTATTAATATCTATTTTCAACTTTTCCACTTGATTAGGTTTTTCTTGTGCTAATAAATCATCTATTTTCTTTTTACTTAAATCACCTAACTTACTTAACATTTTTAATTCTTGTGCTTGTGACAATGAAGGTGTAGATTGATTGATCTCTATACTATTAAGTAACCATTGTTGTTCTTCTTTAGAAATAAAAGATATTTCTACGGCTGGAGAAAAAGCAATTTGTCCATTATCAACCATTTGTAATATTGGACTAATTAAGTTTGTTAAACGTATATATCTTTGAATTTGTGATTTGCTATCTTCACTATCGTTTGATAATTTATCAACTGACGTTAACTTCTCCCCAACTTGGTCAGAAGTTAAATCATTTCTAAAACCTTGTCTTTTCATGGCTTCTAGTTTCATTTTATATGCAAATGCTTTTTCGCTTGGTAATATATTCTCCCTTTGCATATTACTATCAACCATTATAATGGTAGCTTCCTCATCTGTTAAATCTCTAATAATACATGGAATTGTAGTTTTATTAGCTAATTCACTTGCCCTTTTTCTCCTATGACCTGATATCATCTCATATCTTCCATTATCTTTTTTTCTTACTAAAGCTGGAACTAATACACCATTGTCCTTAATACTCTCTGTTATTTTTTTCATTTCTTCATTATCAAGAACTTTAAAAGGATGGTTAGGAAAATCATCTATTATAGTTAAATCAATATCAACTACTTTTTCTAACTTATCATTTTTTCTATCTTCTTCAGTAGTAAATAAATCATCTAACTTGGGAAGTGGCATCTTTGAATAATCTTTTTTCATTATCTAATACCTCCTTTGCAAAAGATGAATATGCCAAAGCTACCTTACTATTTTTATGATAAGTAAAAATACTTTGTCCATGTGAGGTGGATTCTGCTGTTTTAACTGCTAGCGGAATATGTGTTTTATAGAATTTCAATTGTTTACCATATTCATTTTGTAATTGATATTTCACTTCTTTTGATAAATTAGTTCGTTCATCAACTAAAGTAAATAATATCCCATCTATCTCTAAATTGGGATTTATTCGCCTTCTAACACGTGTAATTGTGTTAATAAGATGTGTCATACCTTTTGCAGCTAAAAATTGACTCTGAACGGGTATTATTACGCTATTAGCACATGCAAGGGCATTTATAGTTAACATTCCTAAACTTGGCATACAATCTATAATTATATAATCATATTTTTCCTTTAATGGTTCTAAACAATTTTTTAATGTGTATTCTCTACTCATTGCATTTACTAAAGACATTTCTAACGCTGATAAATCCAAGTTAGATGGTATTAAATCTATTTTTTCATCATGATGTAATATAGCATCATTTATTTTAATATCATTGTCATTCATTGACTGTTCCATTAAATCCGCTAAAGTTATTGGTATTTCATCTTGTTTATACCATCCCATACAAGTAGTTAAATCTCCTTGTGGATCTGCATCAACTAATAAAACTTTTTTACCTAACTTTGATAAAGCTACCCCTAAATTAAAAGTCGTCGTCGTTTTACCTACTCCGCCTTTTTGGTTTGCAATAGCAATAATCTGACTTTTTGACACAATTTTCATCTCCCCTCATCATCTTTTACTTCATGATTATCAAAAAAATAACTATTGTCATCTTCTACATATAGTTCCTCATTATAATTATTGAGTCTTCTAAAATTTGATTCGATTGATGTTTTAAAATATCCAAATTTATTTGTAATGATATTTCCTTCTTCATCAGTAAATTCTCTAGACATTACCCTTTTAACAATATAATGTATCGCAGAATACAATTCCGTATATGAATATCCATCAACTACTAATTTATTAAATAAACTATCATATAAAGGAATTTGTTCTTCATCATAAGTAATATATTTTTCCCTTATTAATTCATTTATTAATGATTTATGTTGCAAAATATAAGATTTATCTACTTTCTCTATTTTATCTTTAGTTAAATTAGTTTGATTATATTTAGTATTTTGATATATGTCACCTTTTACGATATTTCCTGCCTCCATATATCCCGTAAGGCTATATGGTAAATTTTCTTTTCTAAGTTCTAAATCATAAGGTTCTTCATAAACAAAGTAATTCCATTCATAATGCCCGTTTTCATCTCTTATTCGCTCTCTTTTTAGATATTTAAGTTCTTCGAGTTTCTTTAAAATTGTTCTAATAGCTTTTTCACCGATGCCTAATGATTTTTTAAAATTCGTATAGTTAAATTTCCAATCATCGGGCTTACTCAACATAAATAATAGAAAACCTTTTCCATCAGGTTTTAAATTTATGTCATTAATAAAATAATTATTAACGGTTGTAAAATTACAAGTTTTTTGCTTTCTTAAAATTGCCATTCGTTTTTTCTCCTCCCTAAAAAATAAAAAAAGATGAAATTAATCATCTTATTCAATAATTAGGAAAGCATCAAATCTAACTATTTGATGAACATAATTAAATCTTTTTGTTGGATTTGTATCAAATGTTTTTCTTTTGAATTCTTTATAAATACGGTATCTTTGAGACTTTGTCATTAAAGCTTGATTTGTCCATCAAATATTCCTACTACGAAGGTTACTCCGGCTATTATTCCAGCTATTAGCCAACCGCTTATAGCTCCTGCTTTTATGTGTTTTAATTCTTTTGTATTTAA
>CANQAK010000007.1 GCA_947589495.1 uncultured Bacilli bacterium
GAAATAGTAAAGGAAGTGAGTGAAGAAGTGTTTATATTAAATGAAGATGGATCATATACAAGAACAATAAGTATAGAGGAGGAAAATAGAATAATCCAAAAACAAAGAGAGGAACTTGCATATGAAAGAGGAGAACAAAAAGGAGAATTAAAAGGAAAGAAAGAAGGAGAGATGATAGGAGAATTA
Source organism: uncultured Bacilli bacterium (assembly GCA_947589495.1). Lineage (GTDB taxonomy): Bacteria > Bacillota_I > Bacilli_A > RF39 > UBA660 > SIG200. The sequence goes on from CANQAK010000007.1 coordinate 187, forward strand.
AAAGGTAAAAAAATAGGTGAAAAAATAGGAATTGAAATTGGAATAGAACAAACAAAAATAAAAACAGCTATAAAAATGTTAAAAAGAAATATGTCCATTGAAGACATATCAGAAATAACAAACTTATCTAAAAAAGAAATAAATGGATTGGTAAAAAAAGCAATGTAAAATATTTAAATTATTATTTATATCAAAAGATAAATTTGTCTTAATAATGAATATATATTATTGTGTGTTGTACTAAAAAAATTGGTTGAAAAAGTGCAAAAAGATAGATTAAATCTTTACTTTTTGAATAGTTTATAATATAATTAAATAGAAGTTTTTACTTAGATTAAAAAGTTTTCCGATTTTTATCTCAGTTAAAACCGATTAGTAAAATAGAAAGGAAAGAAAATAATGGCTTTATGTAAAGAAGAAAAGGCAAAGATTATTAAAGAATTTGCTAAGAATGAAAAAGATTGTGGTTCTGCAGAAGTTCAAATAGCAATATTAACAAAAGAAATCAATGATTTAACAGAACATATGAAAGAACACAAACATGATTATCATTCAAAAAGAGGCTTACTTATGAAAGTTGGTCGTAGAAAAAAACTATTAAGTTATTTAAAAGATAATGATGTAGTAAGTTACAGAAATGTAATTCAAAAATTAAATTTAAGAAAATAACAAAGGGCACTATTTTTTAGTGTCTTTTTTATTAAAAGGAGGAGGATAGATGATGAAAAAAGTATTTGAATTAGATTTTTTTGGAAGAAAAATAGTAGTAGAGCATGGAGAACTTGCTAAACAAGCTCATGGTGCTGTCTTAGTAAGATTTGATGATACAGTTATTCTTAGTACATCAGTTGTCTCAAAAAATGCTAATTTACTTTCTGATTTTTTCCCATTAACAGTCTTATACAACGAAAAATTATATTCAGTTGGTAAAATCCCTGGTGGTTTTATTAAAAGAGAAGGAAGACCTACTGACAATGCTACATTAGCAGCAAGAATGATTGATAGACCAATGCGTCCTTTATTTCCAGAAGATTTCCGAAATGAAGTTCAAATCGTTAATACTGTTTTAAGTGTTGATCAAGATAATTCTCCAGAATTAACAGCATTATTTGGCTCTAGTTTAGCAACATGTATTAGTAAAATCCCATTTAATGGTCCAGTAGCAGCAGTTAAAGTAGGAAGAGTAGATGGAAAATTTATTATTAATCCAACCGTAGCCCAATTAGAAAAAAGTGATATTGATTTAACAGTAGCAGGAACTATGGATGCCATAAATATGGTAGAAGCTGGTGCTAAAGAAGTTGAAGAAAGTGTTATGTTAGATGCTTTATTGTTTGGACATGAAGCGATAAAAAAATTAGTAGAGTTTGAAAACCAAATTATTGCAGAAATTGGCGAAGAAAAGATGGATTATCCAAAATTGGAAATTTCTGATGAATTAAGAAATGAGATAGAAAGTCTTTGTAAAGATAAATTAAATGAAGCTTTAAGAATTAAAGAAAAGCAAAAAATGTATGAAGAGATTAATAATATAAAGGAAGGTATTTTAGAAAAATACCGTACTGAAAATGAAGATGAATTAAAACCAGAAGAATTAAATGAATTGTTAATGAAAGTTTCACTAGTATTTGAAAATATTCAATATTCTGTTTTTAGAAAAATTGTTGTTGATGAAAAAATTCGAATTGATGGACGAAAAATGGATGAAATAAGACCAATTAGTGCTAGTATTGATATTTTACCTAGAACTCATGGTTCAGCTCTATTTACAAGAGGGGAAACTCAAAGTTTATCAATTACAACATTAGGAGCTTTAGGTGAATCACAACTTTTAGATGGTTTATCTATTGAAGAAGAAAAAAGATTTATGCTTCATTATAATTTTCCTCAATTTAGTGTTGGAGAAACAGGAAGATATGGAAGCCCTGGAAGAAGAGAAATTGGTCATGGTGCTTTAGGAGAAAGAGCTTTATTACAAGTAATTCCTTCTGAAGAAGAATTTCCATATACAATAAGAGTTGTATCAGAAATATTAGAAAGTAATGGTTCATCAAGCCAAGCAAGTATTTGTGCAGGATGTCTTTCTTTAATGGCTGCCGGTGTACCAATAAAAGCTCCAGTAGCAGGTATTGCTATGGGACTTATTACCAATAATAATAAATATACAATTTTAACAGACATTCAAGGTATGGAAGACCATTTAGGAGATATGGATTTTAAAGTAGCAGGTACTAGAAAAGGTATATGTGCTTTACAAATGGATATTAAAATTGATGGTGTTAATAAAAAAATATTAAAAGAAGCATTAGAACAAGCTAAAAAAGCCCGTATGCAAATTCTTGATTTATTTGAGACAGTAATTAAAGAACCTCGAAAAGAATTAAGTAAATATGCTCCAAAAATTGAAACATTTAATATTTCTCCAGAAAAAATTAAAGATGTTATTGGTCGTGGAGGAGAAACTATTACTAAAATTATTTTAGATGCTAGTAATGTTAAAACTGTCAACGATAAAGAAGCTGTAAAAGTTGATTTAGAAGATGATGGTAGAGTAATTATATATCATCATGATGCAGAAATTATTCATAAAACAAGAGAAATGATTGAAAGCGTTGTAAGAGAAGTTGAAACAGGAAAAATTTATACGGGTAAAGTTGTTAAAGTTGAAGATTTTGGTTGTTTTGTTGAATTATGGCCTGGTTGTGAAGGAATGGTTCATGTTTCTCAAATGGATACAAAAAGAGTTAAAAAACCAAGTGATTTATTTAAAGTTGGAGATGAAATAATTGTTAAAGCTTTAGGCTATGACAATCGAGGACGTTTAAATTTATCAAGAAAAGATGCTTTAAAAAAAGAGGAAGAAATAAAAGATTAAGAATAAAATAAAAGTAGAAGGAGTAAAGAAGTATGGATTTATTTTATATTATTTTAATTATTATAGTTGTTATTATTTTAGCGTCAATTAAGCAAATTAATGAATATGAAAGGGGAGTAAAGTTTCGTTTTGGTAAATTTGTTAAAGTTTTAACACCAGGATGGAAGTTAGTATTACCAATTTTTGAATCATATCGTAAAGTTGATATTAGAACAAAAGCAGTTGATGTTCCAAGTCAAGAAGCTATTACAAAAGATAATGTATCAGTTCAAATTAATGCTGTTATTTATTATAAGTTATTTGATGCGTCTAAAGCTATATTAGCGGTTGAAAATTTCTATTATGCTGTTGGTCAACTTGCTCAAACAACAATGCGTAATGTTGTCGGTTCTGTATCTTTAGATGAACTTTTAGCAGAAAGAGATAAAATTAGTACAGAAATTTGTAAAATTATTGATGATGCTACTGATCCTTGGGGAATAAAAGTAGAAAATGTTGAATTAAAAGATGTATCTTTACCAGAAGATATGAAAAGAGTTTTAGCTATTGCTGCTGAAGCCGAAAGAGAAAAATTAGCAGTTGTTACTAAAGCTAAAGGAGAAGTTGAAGCTTCAAATAATTTAGCTAAAGCTGCTGATATTATGGCTAAAACTCCTGGAGCAATGCATTTAAGAACACTTTCTACTTTAAGTGATATAAGTAGTGATAAATCTAATACCGTGGTAGTTTGCTTACCAGTTGAAGTTTTAGAAGCAATGAAAGGGAAAAAGTAGTTAATACTTTTTTTCATTTATCATGAAAAAGGATAAATTACAAATTATATATGAAGATAAATATTTAATAGTAGTTAATAAAAAAAGTGGTATACTTACTATTTCTACAGATAAAGAAAAAGAGAATACTTTGTATTCAAAAGTAAAAGAATATTTAAAAAAACAAAATAAAAATAATAAAGTATTTATTGTTCATAGATTAGATAAAGATACAAGTGGTTTAGTAATATTTGCTAAAAGTATGCAAATAAAAAAGATCTTACAAGATAATTGGAATAAAGTTATAAGAAAATATGTTGGTATAGTTAATGGTATAATTCCTAAAGAAAAAGATGTTATTAAAAATTTTTTAGCTGAAAATAAAATGCACTATGTTTATTGTACAAATAATAAAAAAGGAAAGTTAGCTATAACTGAATATATAAAACTTGATAGTAATAAAAAATATAGTTTATTGTTAATAAATATTTTAACGGGAAGAAAACATCAAATAAGAGTACAATTAAGTGATTTAGGTTATCCTTTAGTTGGAGATACTAAATATTCTAAAATAAAAAATAAAGGTATTAAAAGATTATATTTACATGCTATTTATTTAGAATTTCCACATCCAATAACTAAAGAAATAATTAAATTAAAGACAGAAATTCCTTCTTCGTTTGATGGTTTACTAACATTCAAAAAAAGTTTTACTGACATTTAGTAAAGCTTTTTTTAGTATTCCATAATATATAAATCATAATATTCATCATAAGTTAATCCTGATTCATAAACACTTGTTGCTATATTTCCTAAATATCTTAAATGCCATGGCTCTTCAATATAACCTGTAATAGGAATACCACTTTTTGTATATCGAACAATAAAACCATATTTATAAGAATTATTTAATAACCAGTTATAATCTTTATCATCTAATCTTTTACCTTCTACATTGGGATCATTTAAATCAACTGCTAATCCTAATTGATGCTCAGAAGAACCAGGGCGAGCAGAGTATGTATCAGATTTACTAATTCCATCTCTTAAAACATAATTAGTATATAACATATTTTGAAAAGCATAAGATCGGTAAGCTGTAGTACTTTCTATAGTAATACCTTCTTCCAAAGCTTTTTTAATTAGTTTTTCATATGCTATAGAAGCTTCTTTAACCATAGAAGCATCTTTATTATCAAAAAGAGGAACTAAATCTTTAGGAACATAATTTTCATCTAAAAAGTGATATTTATTAACTAAAGCAGTTATGCTATCAGGGTTGCTAACTAAAGTAGTATAACTATAAAATTTATTATCTAAACCAATATTGACATAAGTAACTACTGTTTGTAAATCTCTATTAGTTTTTTCTAAATAATCTTTATATCTATGTAACTTATTAATATCAAAATTTTTAATACCAATATAATCACTAAAGTCATCTTGTTTTTGAATATTTAAAAGTATTTCTTGATTTTTACTACTTAATTTAAATATATTATTTATTTCTTTAGCATTATAACCTTTATTTAAATAAGTATTAACTTTATCTAAAAAATTATCTGTTTCAATATAATCAATTTGTAAATATTCATTTAAATATAAATTATTAAATTTATCTGACTTTAAAAATTCATCTAATGTTTTAGAATATTCTTTTTGATATATTTCTTTTAATTTATTAACATTAATAGTTTTTTGAGATTCAGTACTATAACTTTTTTTAGAACTAAAATTGTTTTTTATTCCCCAAAAAATTACAATAATCATAATAATAATTACAAGACTAAATATTAAAAGCTTCTTTTTTTTCATAAAATTAAAACCTCTATTAATATTATATCTTATTTAATAAAAAATAATATTTAAAAAAACTGATTATTTTTCGTAATCAGTTTTATTTGTTGTATTACTACTATTTACAGTAACATTTCTTGTTTGACCAGTTCTTTCCCATCCAGGAATTGATTCTTGAGTACTCCATTTGTATCTATATTTAGTTACTTGTTTAGTAGTTTTATCAGCCTTTATAGTTTGAGTATTTCCTTTTGTACATCTAGCTGTAGAACCAGCTCCAACTTTAGTATAACCATCTGGACAAATGTATGATACATCTTTAGTTGCATTTTTAGTAATTGTTTCACTTGCAATACATTTATTTCCAACTTTAGCTGAATTATTTGGACAAATAGGATCTACAGTTTTTTCAGAAGAAGTACTATTTGTTTGAGTACATTTAATATTTGTACCACTTCCAGTTTTTGTATAACCATCTGGACAAATAGGATCTCCATAAGTAGTTTTAGGAGTTGAGGTATTTTTTATACAAGAATCTCCACTTTTTGTATATCCATCTGGACAAATTGTATTTTTACTATCAACACTTATAGTACCAGTTTCTTTTGTACATGTACTACCATTACTATTATATCCACTAGGACAAATAGGACTTGCTGATGTTGACTTAGTAGTAGGTACTGATTTTGTACATTTTTTATTTGTACCACTACCACCTTGATCAGTGTAACCACTAGGGCATACATATACAGCAGTTGCCCATACATCAGTATATGATGAACCAGAACAATAATATTTATAATATGTTCTTGTACATCCTCTATAAGATGAACATGCTTCAGTATATGAACCACTATACTTACAACCGTTATAATAACTGCCATGATATATTGTATAAGATTTGTAATAACTACTTGATGAGTAAACACGACATTTACCATTTCCTAAATTTGTTCCTTTACTACAAGAGTAATATGAGAATACAGGACTAGCACTTTGAGTAGTGTAACTTGTACTTGATCCAGTACATTTAGTATTTGCACCACTACCACTTTTTGTATATCCACTAGGACAAATAAAGTCTGCAGTTTCAGTTTTAGTAGTATTTGTTTCTTTAGCACACATTGAATTATTATATTTTGTATAACCATCTGGACAAATAGGACTAGTTGTTTCTTTTTTAGTTTCATATTCTGTTTTAGAACATTTAATATTTGCGCCACTTCCAGTTTTTGTATAACCATCTGGACAAACAGGATCAGTAGTTAAAGTTTTTGATGATACATCAGTTTTAGTACATTTTATACTAGAACCACTACCAGATTTAGTATAACCATTTGGACAAACAGGATCAACTGTATCACTTGCTTCTTTAATACATTTAGAACTTCCACCAATACCAACTTTTGTATATCCTTCCGGACATAAATATTTAACATTAGTAGTAACTCTTATATTTGATGAATCATCTTTTATACAAATGCTACCACTTTTTGTATATCCACTAGGACAACTATAAACACTTTCAGTAGTACTATAAGCTTGTCTAAATTGATATTCTATAGCAACATCTTTATCTTTACCACTAATTTCTTCTTCATTAGTTAAAGTATTTTTACAATTTCCTTGAACACATAATTGATTACATCCAAGTTCTTCTGTAGTTTTAGCAACTTCTTGTCCACAAACTAGAGTAGTAGACATATGATATGTTCCATTTTCATTAGTTACTAATACGTAACTTGCTTCTGTATCACAAGTTGAATTGTTTTTATATGAAAATGGTATAATTAATCCTTTATCAATTAATTCTTGTAAAGTATATTTTAATGAATTACCATTTTCAGGAAGTTCACTAATTAAGAAATATTCTTTAGCAGTATCATGAAAATAACGATAATTATTTATATAACTTTCTGAATATGCATCTGGATTAGTTATTGTTCCACTGTTAATAGTACTATTTTGATTATTATTAGAATTATTTGAATAATCTACATCTAAATTATTGCTAGGATTAGTATTTCTTGTAAATAACCATACAATAAAGAAGATAACTAAAACAACTAAAACAATTAATAATCCTTTTTTAATAATATTAGTCCAATCAAATTTTCTTCTAGGTTCTTCTACATACATTGATAATCACCTCCAAGTGTAAGGGCTTCACCACAAATATTTTTAAATTCAGGCCCTTCTAAGGCTGTTGTCATTAAGTATTGTAAATTTTCCCAACTATATAAATATTCTTCTGATACAAATACTGGATACAATGGTGCAACAAATGAATTATAACCAATATACCAATCAAAATAATCATTTAATATTGCATCATTATTAAATTCTTCATCATCTGTTAAAGCAGAAGGTTCATTAGTGTAACCATTTAATGATGTAGCAAAAATATTAATATAGTTATATACATCTAATTTATGATTATCATTATCTGGTTCAGTTAATATAGCTTGAGTCATAGTACCTAGTCTTGTTAAGAACTTATCCATATCTGAACCATCTTTTGCAAAATATTGTAAAGCATTTAATTTATTAATATCTTCTTCAGTAGTAGCACCAAATAAATAATTATCTACTATTCTATTAAATGAAGTATTAAATGATTGAGCTAAACTTGCATTATCTTGTGTGAATAATTCTTTTTTATCAAGAGCCATTACTATTTCCACTATTTGATTAATAGCAGCATCATCATAAAAGTTAGTTGATTGAATTAAATATGCACGATTAACGTAATCAACAGCTTCCTCATTAGTAATATTAAATACACTTCTTGCATTTTCATAGTCTTCTAAATAATTTAAATTAAATTCTTTAACTGTTGCATAATTTTCTACTGTAGCTATATAAGGCATGCTTAATAAACTTTGAATTACATCTTCATTAAAGTTTTCATCCATTAATTTAGCATAATATTCATCATAACCTAATTCTTTTAAAGATTTTACATTACTAGATAATTCTTCTTCTATTTCTTTAGATGGAGTAGGTGTAACCCAATCTTCTTCTAAACTATCAGCAATTTCAATGTTATCAATTGAACTATTATATTCAATATTTTCTGTTAAATTTTCATCATCTTTTACATTTTTACTATCGTTTTTATTATCTTTTTTAAAAGCATGAACAATACCTGTGATAGCAATAGCACCAACTAAAGTTAATGCAACACCACCAATAATTAATTTTGATTTATTATTATTTTCAGTTATTTCTTCATTATTATTTAATTTTTCCATCTTTGCAATTAATTTAGCTAATTTGTTTTTAAATCCTTCTAATTCCAAAGCATTTAATGTTTCAAAAATTTCACTATTAATATAGTTATATTTTTCATCTAAATCATTTAAATATTTATTAATAAGTACTAATTTAACTTTTTCTTTTAATGATAATTTATCTTTATCTTGTAATTCATCATATTTTTCATTCAAGCTATCTCTTAAAGAATTAGCCTTTTTTACCATTTCACATATTTCACTTATTAATTCATCTTTTTCTTCATTAGTTTCAGCTTCTATATTTTCTTCATTATCTTCAATATCTTCTGTTTCAATGTTTTCATTATTTTCTTCAATTTCTATATCATCTTTGTTTTCAACATTTTCTTTAACTTCAACATTATCTTCATTATCTTTATTATTTGTTCTATTAGGAATACTTTCATTTAATCCAGTTTTACTTAAATTTTCCATATCTTCAACTAATCGTTTAAAAAAATCTTTGAATTTTGATAATGAATCAATATCGTCTTCTTTTAAATTATTACTATTATTAACAAAAATATCAAATGTTTCTAATATTGATGTAATAGCATTTAATTTAATTTTTTCATTTTTTGTTAACTTTTCTTTCTTTTCTAATTTTTCTTTTTGATCTTTTAAGGTACTTTTTGCTAAACCTGCAACATTAATTAAACCACTAATTTCTTTTTTTAAATTTTCACACTTTTCACAATTATCCAATTCAGCTGTAAGATTTTTTCTGAATTCTTCTGCATTAGCAATTGCTGATTCAATTGTTGAATCAATGTCATCAACCTCATCAAAAAGTCCAAATTCATTTAAATTATCAATAACATTATTTTTATTTTTATTTTTTTCCATAAAAAATTCCCCCTGAATATGGCGTCTATAATAGCACTTTCTTTGAATTTTGTCAATAGTATGTCAATAATATTAAAAAGCAGTAGGAATTCTACTACTTAAATTTGAGATTCGTTAATCTATTTTACCAAGTAACCAATCTACAGAAACATTGAATTTTTTAGCAAATTCGTAAATAAAAGTAGTTGATACTAAATATCTCCCTCTTTCATAGTCGCACCATACAGAAGGGGAAGTATTAAGAAATTTTGCTAATTTTGTTTGTGTATAATTGTTTTCTTGACGAATTTGTCGAAGTCTTTTTCTTGTCCTCTCAATATCAATGGCCGGTTGGGAATTAATGTATTGTTTTTTATTGGTAAGCCCAAGTGTATAATCGATAGAGACATTAAAATAATTAGCAAAGTCATTTAACCTTTTTAAAGGAATGACATTAAATTTATTTTCAAGAACTGCATAAGTTGATCTTGATATTCCCATGGCTTCAGCAATTTCTTTTTGTTTTGTGTCGCAGGATTCCCGAATCTCTTTCATCCTTTCAATCATTTTTTCGCTGACCACCAAATTCATTTTATTTGATTTCTGTGGCAAAACCCGAAAACGTTGCAAATGCCGAAATAAAGTGGTTTCTAGCTTATTTATTTTGTAAATTAGATGTTTTATTATTTATATATAGTAGGTAATAAAATATGACAAAATTTTTAAAAAAAACATATAAAAAAATCCTACTTAATAAATAAGTATCTTAAAATTTTAATCAGTATTTACAACTGTACAATTGATTGAGACTTTTATTGGGATATTTTTATGAACTAGATAATTAATTGCTAAGTATAATCTATAAAAAAATATATCATTATTTTATATTTAATGCAATGTTTATGAGTAAAGAAGGAGAGTTAAAATGAAAATTAAAAATCAAAAAGCTTATGTTATTATATCTTTTATTTTAGTAGTAGAAGTTATATGTGGCTTTTTAACCTACAAGATGGTTAGTAATAAAAAAGTTAAATTAGATAATGTTGTTCTAATTAATAATAAACAAGAGGAAAATACAGGTCAAATGTTTGCATTTATGCTTGAAACTAGTAAAGATAGTAATAAATATAATCAATCAGAGGAAAATACATGGCCTGGTAAAGGTTATTCTTTTAATCAAACAAAATCGGGATGTATGGATTCAGAAGGTCGAAAAATTGATGGAGAATTAAATTATATTGAAGAATCTAATACCGTTACTTTAAAATCTGCAACTACAGTTTTTTGCTATTTATATTTTGATAATGAAGATGACTTGCCAGTAGTCGATAAAATAGAAAAAAGTGCAAGTACAGATACTACATTGACAGTAAAAGTTACTGCTCATGATGATAATTTTAAAATTACAGAATATTATTATAAAATTGAAGATAAAGCAACAAGTATTGCTTTGACATCAACATTAGAAACAAATGATTTTGAAAAGGATACTAGTAATACACATATTTTTAGTAATGTTAGCAAAGGAAAATCATATAATGTTTCTGTTTATGTAAAAGATGAAAAAGGAAATCAATCAGACACATTAACTCAAGAAGTAAGAATGACTCCAGCAGCATTAGAAACTTTGAAAGGCAAATCAGACAGTGGATTAAGTGAAATTTTAGTCGGAGGAATGTATAGGTATCAAGGAACAGATGTAAATAACTATATATGCTTAAAAGAAGTAGGTCAAGCAAATTGTGAAGATAAAAGCGAAAACATGTATCGAATCATAGGAATCACCCCTGAAGGAAATATCAAAGTCATAAAACAAACAAAATATAATAAGGGAGGAACAACAACATTTAAATGGAATACAAACTATCATGATAACTCATCATCAAGTAGTGGTTATTGTGAGAAAAATGGTTGTCCAGAGTGGCCAGAAAGTGATATATATAAAGAATTAAATACAAATAACGATTCATTCTTAAGTAAATTGGCTAGTGATATACAGAACAAAATAGAAGATTGGGAATGGTATTATGGAGATATAGCATATGATTATGCAAATAAAACAGCAGAAGAAATATATAAAATAGAAATAGGCCAAGCAAATACACAATATTATGGAAAAACATCATCAAATACAAATTTAGTAACAGATCAAAAATGGCAAAAAATGAATAAAACAGCCAAAATAGGATTAATATATTTACATGATTATTATTACCAATCAACATCAAATAACTGTCATTATAATAACAATACATATACACAATGTAAAGAAGGAGGCTGGATGCACATATCAAAAAATAATAGTTCATTATCTGGTAACGAGCAATATGAATGGACCATGTCGCGTATAGGTCGGCATAGTAGCTCAGGTCCTTACTTCTTTGCGTGGAGTGTGATTTCGAGCGGCAATGTCAACCACAACTACTTGAACGCTACGTTTGCGGTTCGCCCAGTCTTCTATCTGAAGTCTAATGTAGAATTAGAAGGAGAAGGAACAACAAAAAGTCCATTCTACATAAAAAGTTAGAAAGATAAAATCGCCCAGGGTGGCTTTTGGCGCCCAGGCGATAATAAAAAAATTAACCCTCATTGATTTTAAGCAATGAGGGTTTTAAAATATTTGCATTATTGATATAATAAAAATAGGTAATCTTGAATAAGAAGTCGCGTATAGGTCGGAATAGTAGCTCAAGTACTAACTTCAATGCGTGGAATGTGAATTCGAACGGCAATGTCAACAACAACAACTTGAACAATACGAATGCGGTTCGCCCAGCCCACTATAACTTGAAAGATAATATGGTTACGGCTATATTTTTGGGAAGATAGAGGACAAAGATTATCTAGGAATTTATTCCAAAGTGAAAACGGAGATGATATGTTTTACGAAACAATCTATTAACTCCGTTATTTTTTTGCAAGTAAACTTAGTTGCAGTACCATAATTTAGCATGCTATAATATTTATTAGGATAGGAAGTGATAAAGAAGAAGAAAATTAATAGATAGAATTATGAGACATGCGATAAAATAGATAGAAAGTAGTAATATAGGTGGTCAAAATAAAAAAAGAGTTAATTGAACTCAGAAAATCTGGCAAATTTTATAATACTTTTGGTGATGATGCGATAATTTTACATTACCTAATGGGTTACAGAATAGTGGCTGAAAAGGGTGGCGTTGGTTTTCCTGAAACAGCATATAATAAAGTTATTAATGCTTTAGAAGATGCTGAAATATCATATGTTGTATATGAAAAAGAAGAAGTAATTGCAGAAAAAAACTTCAAGAAATTAAACGATTATAAAAATGTTTTAAAAAAAGGAATAAATGAATTATCGTTAGAAGAAAGATTTAATAAAATTGAAAAGAAAATTCGTGGGTTAAATCAAAAAGAATTAGACTATGTTCTTGAAGTAATAGAAAATGCAATATCATAGTGAAAAATTCTTAATTGTTAAAAATATAAAAAAATTTATTTTAGGATTAGAAACATTATTAGTTAATTTTCCCAGAAAGGAATTTTTAACTAAAGATATGGTTTATAAAGATGCTTTAAAAATCCTGGAATTAATTTATGTAGCAAATGAAGTAGAAGATATAGTTGAAAAAAGAAAAATTCAAGTAAAAATATTAAGTAAAATTAATATGTTGGATTTTTATTTAGAAAGAGCTTATAAAAGAAAATATATAAATGAAAAACAATGTTTAGCTAAATCAAATGAACTTGAACAAATTACTAAAATGATATATAAATGGATTAAAAATGAAAGAGTATGTTAATTTAGAAGTTTTATTAAATTTATTTGAATTAGAAATATCAAAAAATGTTAAAAATAAACATAAAGTATACATGTTTGAAAAAAATAAGTTTCAAAATATTAATAGAATTATTAATGTATTAAGAACTAATAACTATAATGGTGGTAAATATAATATTTTTTTAATAAAAGAGCCAAAACATCGTATAGTAATGGCTTTAGATATTAGTGATAAAATAATTAATCATTTTATAGCAAGATATGTTTTAGAAAGAAAATTATCTAAATATTTAGATATACGTAATGTTGCAACTAGAAAAAATATGGGTACAGATTATGGAATTAAATTATTAAAAAAATATTTAGAACTTAATAAAAAATATGATAATTTTTATATATTAAAATTAGATATAAGTAAATATTTTTATTCTATTGATCATGAAGTTTTAAAAAATATGATTAAAGATAAATTAGATGATGAAGAATTTAATATGGTAAGTATTATTTTAAATAGTACTAATCAAGAATATATTAATAAAAAAATTGCTAATATTAAAGAAAAATATCTAAATTTACATCCTGAATATAAAAAAGAAATGGATGCTTTACCATATTATTATGAGGGTAAAGGATTACCCATAGGAAATATGACAAGTCAATTTCTTTCAATATTTTATTTATATGAATTAGATCATTATATAGTTCATGATTTACATATTAAACATTATATAAGATATATGGATGATTTTGTTTTAATTCATCATGATAAAAAAGTATTAGAAAATGCTAAAAAAGTTATTGAAGATATACTTAATAAAAAATATAAGTTGAAACTTAATGCAAAAAAGACTAAAATAGTTAACGCTAAAGAAGGATTTTCTTTTTTAGGATATACTTATAAAATAGTAAATAAAAAAACTATAGTTAAATTAAAAAAAGAAGCATATGAAAAAATAAAAAAGAAAGTTAAAAAAGTATATTATATGTATGAATCTGGTTATTTAGATTTTAATAGTGCTTTTTGTTCAATTATGTCTTATTGGTATAATAGAAAATATGGTAGTCAAATGAAAGTAAGAAGAGCCATTAATAAATATTGGTTTTATAAAGAACATCATGCGTGTAAAGAATAGATATGTATTTATTAAAAGAACTTTTCCTAATACAATAGTAATTTTTGAAAAAAATAATGAATATAAAAGTTATGGTCAAGATAAAGAATTATTAGAATATATAAAATTTAAAAAGTTAAATAATTTAAATAAATTAAAAATTAATTATATTGTAGTTAGGAATATGACTATTGTAAAACATGAAATATTTGAAAATAGTATGTATCAAATCTATTATACAAGATTTAATTTATTTAAATTAGTTAATTTAATTCGTCAACGAAGACGTTAAAATAGGCAAATCCTGGGCTAATCGCAGGCCTTGGGAAATTCTATCTATGGAAGCCTCTTAAAAAGTGGGCTTCTTTTTTTCAAAAAAAAATAATAAACCTTAGTTAAAATTTAACTGGTTTATTATTAATTTCAAATTCTAAAGCATTACTATTAGTTATTAGATCATATATAGCAGCACATTTTAGTTCATATTCATATGTTTTAGATTTTCTATTTGGTGTTAAAGATACATTTATATCTTTTTTAATTTTATTTAAATATTTTTTACCTTTATTATTAAATCCTAAAATTTTTAAATATTCATATTTTAAATTTTGATTATCAATTTTAGTAAATCCTACTAAAATATGAATAAGCATTCTTCTAAGTTTATTATAAGTATATCTTTTAGATTTAGTTTTTTCTAATAAATCTTCAACACTCGTACATTCATGTATGACTTTTTTAAGTCTATTTTCTATTCCTTCATCAACATCTAAATAAATACTTAAATCTTTTTCTGTAATAATTTTATATTTAATAGTTTTAAAATAATTTTCTAAAGAAATATCTTTTATAAATGGAATAGTCATACTTGGTACATATTTTTTAATATCCATTTTCTTTTTTAATTTTTCTCTTATATTAGATGCACTTACGATTTTTTCATCTAAAGTAGTATCTAAATAATTATTTGTTCTTTTAATTGTCATAGCATTTATTTTATAATTATTAAGTTTTATACTTTTTAAATAAGAAATTCCTAGTAAATCATTTGGTTCAAATTGAAAATCAATTTGAATAGCTTTAGCTAGTGCGGTTGGGTAATTTACCCCTTCATTTAAATATTTTTTTACTAATGCATCATATTGATCTTTATTATTAATTGTATAATCAGTTATTTTATTTAAAGTTTCTAAATCATTGGATTCACTACCAAAAATAACATAGTCACATTTTAATTCTTCTAAGTAAGTGATACTAGCATTAGCAAATACATCAGCACTTTGAGTTCCATAAACAAAGGGAAGTTCTACTACAATATCTATATTATTTAAAAGAGCTAATTTAGTTTTATCTTCTTTAGAAATAATGGAAAGTTCTCCTCGTTCTAAAAAATAACCATTTAAAACTAAAATAATTAATGAATCAGGAAATAATTCTTTTACTTTTTTTAAATGGTATAAATGTCCATTATGAAATGGATTATATTCACAAATTATGCCAATAACTTTCATATTAAATCACGAATTTAATATAACAATTTATCTTGTTATTGTCAATTTCCTAATATATAATAATTAAAGGTGGTTTAAATGATTATCTGTGTTGTAGGACCAACGGGTGTAGGTAAAACTAAATTAAGTATTATGCTTGCTAAAAAATATAATGGAATAGTAGTAAATGCTGATGCTTCACAAATATTTAAGGAACTTAATATAGGTACTGCTAAAATAAAAGAAGAAGAAAAAGAAGGTATTAAACATTATTTGTTTGATATAAAAAGTCCTGATGAAGATTATAATGTTTGTGAATATCAAAAAGATTTAAGAGCTATTTTAGATAAAGAAAAGGAAAAAAATATTATTTTAGTGGGAGGAACTGGTCTTTATATTAAAGCTGGTTTATATGATTATAATTTTTTAGAAACTGAAAATAAAGATTATTCTAATTATAGTAATGAAGAATTATATGAAATGGTTAAAAATATTAATAAAGATGTAGATATTCACATTAATAATAGAAGAAGATTAGAAAATTTTTTAAATAGAAATGGAGTAATATCTAAAAATTCAAAATTATTATATGATGTAAAATTTATTGGTCTTACAACAGAAAGACAATATTTATATGAAAGAATTAATAAAAGAGTAGATGAAATGTTTGAAGAAGGTTTACTTGAAGAAGTTAAAACTTTATATAGTAAATATAAAAATTCTCGAATACTAGGTAGTGCAATTGGATATAAAGAAATTATAGAATATTTAGAGGGAAAAATATCTTTGGAAGAGAGTAAAGAATTAATTAAAAAAAATTCAAGACATTATGCAAAAAGACAATATACTTGGTTTAATAATCAGATGGATGTAAAATGGTTTAATACAGATTTTTTGAATTTTGACAAAACTTTTGATGAAGTAATTAAGTATTTAGAAAATACTGAATAATATAGAAAATAGGATATATCAATTGTTTAGATTGACATTATTCTTTAATGATAAAGATAATGGCTTTTAATTTGTGTAAAATAAAGTACAATTTTTAAAAGTTAACAACAAAATAAAATTCGAAACTTGACTCCGGGGGGGGTATTATATAATAACCATATAGGACAGAAAAGTTAATAAATATGAGTAAGTTATTAACAAAAAAGAAAAGGTGAATTATATAATGGAGAAAAGAAAAACAACAATAATATTTACAATTGGAGTAATGTTGATAGTAAGTACCTTTTTAATATGTCATAAACATACGGTATATCAAACACAACTAGATGAAGTAAAGTTAAAAGATGTAGTAAATAAAGAACAAAATAATATGTTTGCCATAATGTTACAAGATGAAAATGGTGAATATAAACAAACTAATGATAGTAATTTTCCAACAGATGGATATAATTATAATGCAGAAAAATCAGGATGTATAGATTCTAAAGGATTAGCAGTAGAAAATGTATTAACATATACAAATAAAAAATTTAGTGTAAGAACAAATAAAGCAGTATATTGTTATGTATATTTTGATAAAAGTAATGCAGAAGAATTATTAGAGCAATTAAAAAAGAGCGGTGGATTAAGTGATGCACCAGTTGGAGGAATGTACCGATACCAAGGAACAAATGCCCAAGTAAATAATTATTTATGTTTAGAAGGAAAATGTTCTTCTGGATCAGATGATATGTACAGGATTATAGGAGTAACACCAGAAGGAAATATCAAAGTGATAAAACAAACAAGATATGGAAGTACACATGCATGGAATACAAAATATAGTGATGCCTCCTCGCCAACTAATATTTATTGTGGGACAAGTGGATGTCCCGAATGGCCAAATAGTGATATATATAAAGAATTAAATACAAATAATGACTCATTTTTAAATAAATTATCTAATAAAATACAAGACAAAATAGAAGAATGGGATTGGTGGTATGGAGATATAGAATATAATTATGCAAAAAATTTAACAGGAGAAAATTTATATCAAATAGAAACAGGAGGAGAAGATAGTCAGTATTATTCAAAAACACAAACAGGACAAAGTATACAAACAGGTCCATGGCAAAAAATGAGTAATAAAGCCAAAATAGGATTAATATATTTACATGATTATTATTATCAAACAACAACATCAACCAATTGTCATCTTAGTAGTTCAACATATACACAGTGTTTAAACAATGGATGGATGCATATGCTAAATAATGAAGGAGCAACATCATATAACGAGCAATATGAATGGACTATGACACGTGTAGGTCGAGAGAATAACTCAAGTACTGACTTCCGTGCGTGGTTTGTGAGTAGGAACGGCGAAGTCAGTACACAAAGTTTAAATAGTTCGTATGCGATACGCCCAGTCTTCTATTTAAAGAATAATATAACATTATATGGAAGTGGAACAGTAAATGATCCATTCAGATTAACCGAACCAACAGAACAAGAAAACACATTAAGAAGTAAAGATACAACACAAGCTTTAAGTCAAACTTTAGTCGGAGGAATGTATAGATATCAAGGAACAAATAATGTAGTAAAAAATAATTATATATGTTTAGGAAGTTTAAATGATATAAATTGTGGAGATAAAAGTAATGAAATGTACCGAATCATAGGAATCACCCCTGAAGGAAATATCAAAGTAATAAAACAAACAAGATATCAAAAAGGAAGCACAAGTGGATTTGCATGGAATACAGCATATAATGCATCAAGTAGTGCAAATAGTACAGATAGATGTGATACAAATAATGGATGCCCAGAATGGCCACAAGCAGAAATATATAATACTCTAAATACGGATTTCTATAATAGTTTAAATAGTGAAATAAAAGGAAAAATAGAAGAATGGAACTATATGTATGGAGATATAAGTCATGATTTAGTAAATAGTGACCATATAACAGCAGAACAAGCATATAAAATAGAAAGTGGACAAGAAAATACAAAATATTGGGAACATCCATCAGTAAGTTATATAGAAAATACAAAATGGACAAAAAGTCAACCATCAAAAATAGCATTAATGTATATACATGATTATGCATATTCGGGAAGTACAACAGGACATGAAACAAGTTGTAGAACAGACTATGATACAACATGTAAAGGAAGCTGGATGCATGAAACTAATAATGATAGTAATACATATCACGAATGGACCATGTCGCGTCTAGGTCGGGCTAGTAGCTCGAGCGCTACCTTCGGTGCGTGGGTTGTGCTTTCAAGTGGCCAAGTCGACAGCCCCTACTTGACCAATACGCGTGCGGTTCGCCCAGTCTTCTATCTAACGTCCGATATAGAACTTGGAGGAGCAGGATCAACTTCTGATCCATTCTACATAGCAAATTAGAAATATAAAATTACTAACAAATTATTAAGAAAACTTCTATTGATGAAGTTTTTTTATGTAACAATTAAAATTTTAAATAATAAAAAGCTACTAGATTAACTAGTAACCATAAATTCTTGATAAATTGTTGTATTAAAATTATGTTCTTCAACTTTAACATTACCAGAATCAGCTTTATTTAATTCTTCAGTATTAACTAAAAAATATTTATGATATAAATAATCTTTACCATCACTACTAACTGGATCATCCCAAGTTAAATCAATATGTAACCATTTATCATCTATTTTAACTGCATTCCAAACATGACCATTTGATTCATAACTTATTTCTTCTTTAGTAGTAGCAATTTTATAATTTTCATAATTAAGTTTAGATAAAATAATACTCATTAAATCTGCATAACCATTACAAGTAGCATAACCATCATGAACTATTCCATAAGCACTAAAAGATTTATAAGGACTTTCTTTTGTATCATTTCTAGTTACATCATATTTAGTATTATTTATAATATAATCATGAAATCTTTTTAAATTTTCATAATCATTATCATCTTTTTTATATAATTCATTTATTAAATTATTTACATATTCATTTATTTCATTTATTTCTTCTTGTGAATATAAATAAACTATTGTAATAGTTATTTCTCCAGATTCTGTAATTGATGTTTTTATAGAATCAAAACTATTATATGGATGAACAAAATTATTAATATGTGTAAGAGTTAATTCATCTTTAGTAATATCTGCAATGTCATCAATACAATCAGTATATTCACTAGGACAGTAAAAAGTAAATTCATCCCAACCTTGATTAATAACACTATAAATGATTTCTAATAAATCTTTATAAGAATAGGGAATATAATCTTTACTATTTTTAATATATAAAAAATCATAATCTTTTGTATATTCGTTACCCTTATTAACAGTAAGAACTGGTTTATTAGATATAGTTTTAGCTAAAAAATCTGTAATAGTACCTACATTTAATAATATTACTAAAATAAGCATATAACAAATAAAAGGAATAATATATTTTCGCATTTTCATCACAAGAACATTTTATCAAAAAAAAACAAAGTAGTAAACTACTTCATATTTTTAATTTTTGTATTTAATCTTTGTTTTTCACGATTAACTTTATTTTCTTTAATTAATCCTTTTTGGAAAGCCTTATCAATATTTTTTTGGAAATCTTTAAATATTTTATTTGCTTCTTCAACATTTCCAGATTGAATTGCTTTTTCACAAGATTTAATTAAATTTTTAACTCTTTGACTTAGTTCATGATTTTCTTCTGTTTTTTTACTTATTACTTTAACAGCTTTTTTTGAACTTTTGATATTTGGCAAAAAAATCCCTCCTTAAAAAATTCATATTAATTTTACCAAAAAATATACGCTTATGCAAGTAAATAAAGGAAAATATTATAAAAGTTATTAACATTCCATAATAAGACATATTATTCAATAGTTATTATTTATAATATAGATGGTGAATAAAGATGGGGAGATTTAAAGGTAAAAAGAAAAAGAGTAATTTAATTATATATATAGGTCTTTTTTTAATAAGTATGGCTTTTAGTATTAAGTATTTATATGATGAAAATTTAATTAAAAATGATACTTTAGTAGATATACTTATAAATGATAATTTAGGAAGTTTTAAAAATAATATTAATGATGTAGATTTTTTATTAAAATATGCATTAAATATTGATTTAGAAAAAGAGGCGAAAGTAGAAGTCCCAATCGAAAATAGAGAAGAAGAAAGCGTTACCGAACAGTTAGGTATTAATGAACCCATTGTTTATATTTATAATACTCATCAAGATGAAAAATATCAAAGTGCTTATTTAGAACCATATAATATAAATACTACTGTTTTTATGGCTAGTAAAATGTTAAAAGAATATTTAGAAAATTTAGGAGTAGGAGTTATTGTTGAAGAAAATAGTGTATCAGAAAAACTTAATAGTTTAAATTTAAAATATGGTAGTAGTTATAAAGTTACAAGGATGTTTTTAGAAAGTGCTAAAGAAAATAATCCTAGTTTAAAATTTTTTATTGATTTACATAGAGATTCATCTAAATATGAAAATACAACAACAGAAATTGATGGAGAAAGTTATGCTAAAGTATTATTTGTTATTGGTTTGGATAATGCTTCTTACGCTAATAATTTAGCTTTAGCAGAAAAATTAAAAAGTAAAGTAGAAGAGTTTAATGAAAGTTTATCCAGAGGTATTTTACAAAAAAGTGGTAAAGGAGTAAATGGAGTATATAATCAAGATTTTGATTCTAATACTATCCTAATTGAAGTAGGAGGACAATATAATAATATTGGAGAAGTTAATAATACTTTAAAAATACTAGCAGATATTTTAGCTAGTTATATAAAGGAGAATTTGAATGGGTAAAAAGAAAAAAACTAATCCAATTTTAAAAATATTAGGTTGTTTATTTGTTGTTTTTATGGCTCTTTTTATTGCAAGTAGTAGTGGTTATTATGAAAGTAAGATTCGGGATAGAGTAGTTGTAACTGAAGAAGGTATTAAAGAATTTGAAAACAAAGTTCAAAATGGTGAAGAAATTGATATAACTTCTTTTTTAAATAATGAAAGAGAAGATTATAGTAGTAAAATGTCTCTTTTAGGAGATAATTTAACAAATGGAATAGAAAATGCTGTTTCTAGTGGAATGAAGTTAATGCTTAATCTTTTAAAGTCACTCTTTTAAAAAAGACAGTTTTATTGTATAATTTAAATGATAGAAAGTAAGGGTAGATTAAATGAAAGTATTGTGTATAGGAAGCTCACTTTATGAAATAACTTGTACGGTAAAAGAAGCCATTAAAGAAAATGAAGTAATAAGATTGGAAGATAGGATTGAATGTGGTGGTGGAAGAGCAGGTAATATTGCTTATTTATTAGGTAAATGGGGAGTAGAAACTTATATTGCTAGTATGCTTGGAGCAGATGATAACGCTAATAAAATAAAAAAAGAATATGAAGCAATTGGGATTAAAACTGATTATATAGAAACTAGTTATGATAAACCAACTAGTCAATCTTTAGTAATTGTTAATGCTACTACTAAAAATAAAACAGCTTTTGAAATAGTAAGTAATTCTTTCTTAAAAAAATATGCTTTTGGTATTGAACCAGATATAATTGTGGCAGATGGAAATGATTTTAATGCTACAGTTGCAGCTTTTGATAAATATCCTAAAGCGCAAAGCTATTTAGTAGTATCAAGATATAATACGGAAATTATTGAATTATGTAAATATGTTAAAAATATTATTTTTAATAAAACAACCGCTGAATTATATACTAATTTAAAAATAGATTTTAATGATAGTAGTAGTTTAGTAAATATTTATAATAAATTAAAACAAAAATTTAATAAAGCAGAAATTATTATTACTTTAGGAGAACGTGGTTCAGTTTATTCTATTAATAATCAAGTTAAAATTATGCCAACCATTGTGACAAATATTGTTGATACTAATGGAGCAGGGGATGTTTATGCTGGGGCTTTCATTTATGCTATGGGAAGAAATTTTGGTTTAGAAAAAGCCATTGCATATGCAACAATTGCTAGTTCAATGAGTACAACTAAAATGACTTCCAGAATGTCTATCCCATCTTTAACTGAAGTTTCTACCTATTATGATAATAAATTTGGAGCTCAAAATAATCCAAATACTCAAAGTGAGCAAACGCCTAATCAAGTTCAAAATCAAGTACAACAACAACAAGTACAACCACAAATGCAAAATAATGATGCAAATATGGGAGTAACTAATCAAGCTAATGTGAATAATAATGTAGGAAGTAATCAAAATACTAATGTTAACTAGTAAAACCCCAAGATTAGATTTACATGGTGAAACAAGAGCTTTTGTTTATTCTTTAGTGAATGAATTTGTTAATGATAATTACAAAATGGGTAATAAAGAAATTGCTATTATTCATGGTAAACATGCAAATATTTTAACTAAAGAAGTTCATACTGTTTTAAAAGAATGTAAGTTAGTTAAAGATTATAAATTAAATATGTGGAATCTAGGAGAAACAATAGTTTATTTAAAATAAAAAAGACACTCTTTTCATCACTGAAAGTGTCAAACTTAAATTTTTAGAGAGAGCATTCATTTTCGGAAATTGAGTGTTCTTCTTTTTTATATTCTTCAGCATTATCCCAATTTTCGTTCTTTTTTATTTCATTTAAATTTTCAACATAACCTGGTATACTAGATAAAAATAGAGTTTCCTCAATATTTTTCCATTCATCTTCTGATATTAAAACAGCATTTTTACCTTTATTATTAACAATTCTAATAGGATTAAATCCAACATTTACGTCTGATACTAGTTGAAATAGATTAGCTTTGGCTTTAGTTATATTTATTGTGTTCATAGTTTTTACCTCAATTTAAATTATAACGTACTTTTTTATGTATGCCAAGTATATGCAAAAAATTAAAATTTTATAATTTTTTTATTTTATACAAGTTTCCTTGATAAATACATAGTAACATAAAAAAAAGAACTTTTTATCAAGTAAGTTCCTTATTTTAACTCGGATTTTCCGAGGCTTCTATTCACAATGGTGCAGGTAAAGGGACTTGAACCCCCACGGATATATCCACTAGATCCTAAGTCTAGCGCGTCTACCAATTCCGCCATACCTGCAAATAAAAAAATGGTGGACCTCGTAGGACTCGAACCTACGACCGCCCGGTTATGAGCCGGATGCTCTAACCAACTGAGCTAGAGGTCCATAAAATTTTTGAACAACATAATCTTACCATATTTGCTAAACTTTAGCAATAATTTTTTATAAAAAAAGATAAACGTTATTAATGTTTATCTTGTAACATATTAAGTAAATCTATTTTAAACATATCTTTAGAAGCATTAGCTTTAGATATCATTATACCTTTATATGCAGTTAACTCTGACATATGTCCTTCTAATAAAATTTGAGAAGGTGTAATTTCTTCAAGCATAACAACTTCTTCATTATAATGAACAGTATAAATTAGTTTGACTTCTCCATGAATTTGTGAAAACATTTTATCGCTTGGTAATCTTAATTCATATTTTTCAGTATTATTTTTTTTGTTTGAATCTACTTTTTCTCCTAAAAAATTACCATTTCTTAATGCTGGATAAAATTCGAAGTTTAATTTTTTAAAAGCTAACATGTTATATTTTTTTAAAGCTCTTTCTAACTTCTTAAATTCATTTTCGTTAACGTAATCTAAAACGTATCCTTTCATAATAAGTCTTACCCCCTAAATACGATATAAGTATAGCACATAATACAAAAAATGTCAACTAATTGTATAATTTTAATTTTTCTTGTTAAATTATACAAACAATTTGATATAATTATACAATTTTAATTTTACAAAGATTAACCCATTACTTGTCCACCATTATTATGTAAAACTTGACCAGTAACATAACTTGAGTCATCAGAAGCTAGAAAAACAAACGTTGGAGCAAGCTCATAAGGCATAGCTCCTCTTGCCATAGCAGCATCCGCTCCTAAAGAAGGTATTTTTTCTTTTACCCAACATGCAGGTTGTAAAGGTGTCCAAAAAAATCCTGGAGCAATAGCGTTTACCCGAATATTTTTAAGAGCTAAATTTCTAGCTAAAGCTCTTGTAAATCCAATAATTGCTCCTTTGGTTGTAACATAATCAATTAATTGAGGTTCACCATAAAAGGCAGTTACTGATGAAAGATTGATAATTGAGTCTCCACTTTTTAAGTAGGGCAAAACAGCCTTAGTTAAATAAAACATTCCATAAATATTTACTTTCATTGTCCAATCAAATTGTTCATCACTAATTTCTTCTAAAGAATCAGCTTGGTATTGTACTCCAGCATTGTTTACTAAAATATCAATTTTTCCAAATTTTTCTAAAGTTTTCTCAACTATTTTTTCACAAAATTCTTTATTTGAAATATCTCCAGACATTAAGAGGCACTCGCCGCCTAGTTTTTCTAAATAATTTTTAGTATCTAAAGCATCTTGATGTTCATCATAATAGGGTATTACTACTTTAGCTCCTTCTTTTACAAATGCCACTGCAGCAGATTTTCCAAGGCCACTATCTCCACCAGTTATAATTGCTACTTTATCTTTTAATTTACCACTTCCTTTATAGTTTGGATTATCAAAAATAGGTTTAGGCTTCATTAAATATTCAAACCCTGGTTGTCTTTTTTGTTCTTGCATAGGGGCTAAAATTTTATATTCTGTACTTTCTATTCCAATGGGATCATAATAATTATAAAATTTATTTCCAAATTTATAATCATAGTTCATAAAATCACTTCCTAAAATACTATATGAATTTAATATAAATTGGTTATTAAACTAAAATAATTGTTTATACTATAAATGATAGTTATGAAAAGTAGAGTATTTTATTTAAGTTTATTTATAGTAATAGTAATTGTAATGAATGCCGTAAGTTTTAAAGTCTTTTATAAAAAAGAAGATGTTGAATACGCTAATCTTTGTTATTATGAAGAAGATAATAACTATATTTTAGTGGAAAAAAATGAAATTGCTGATAATTTTATTTCCTATTTATATAAAGATAGTAGTGATAATTATATTGGTAAGATATATGACTATGATTCTAATAAAGAATTATTGATTACTGATTTAATTAAAGAAGATAAATTAGAAGAATATAATAATAAAATAAAAGAATTAATATATTTAAAATATCCTAAATTTATATCTGATGTGTTAGTATTAGATGAAACAGATAAATCTTATTTATTTAGAGATAATGAATTAATTATTTATTTTAATAATTATGTAATAGAACCAGAAGTATTAGAAACTTTATATTTAAAAGTTAATTATAATGAAATAAAAGATTATCTTAATTTTTTAGTAATATATGATAGTGATTATGAAAACGAATCTGGGTATAATTATACTAATGCCAAAAAAAGTATTGCATTCACTTTTGATGATAGTCCCAATAAAAATAAAACTAATGTAATTTTAGAAGAATTAAAAAATAATTATGCTCATGCTACTTTTTTTGTAGTAGGTAGTAAAGCAATATATAATAAAGATTTACTTATAAGTATTAAGAATATGGGAAATGAAATAGGAAGTCATACTTACAACCATGCTAATATGGGAAAAATGACTGATGAAGAAATATTAAATGATTATGAAACGATGAATAATTTATATAAAAATTTATTTAAAACAGATTTAAAATATATAAGACCTCCTTATGGAGTAATTAAAAAAAATCAATTAGATTTAATACCAACCTCTTATATATTATGGAGTTTAGATACAAATGATTGGAGATATAGAAATAGTGATTATTTAGTTAATTATGTTTTAGAAAATGTTCAAGATGGTGATATTATTTTATTTCATGATTCTTATGATAGCACAGTAGATGCAATAAAAAAATTATTACCTCTTTTATATAGCAAAGGCTATCAAGTAATGAGTGTATCTGAACTTTTTGATTTAAAGAAAATAAGTATTCAAAACAATCAAATTTATCATAATGCCTATTAGAAAATAGCTAAATCAACATCACCAGCATTATCATCTAATTCAGTATATAAAGAAAGAGCACCTCCTACTAAAAATACTAAAGTTGTTATTAATCTTTCTAAAGCAACTCTTTTTCTATTGGGAGTATTATTTCTATTTAATTCAACATCTTCTAAAGATATAACAACATAATAAAAATAAATAACTAAAGCAATTATTAAAAGAGTAATATTTATTTTTCTACCACTTTTTTGATCTTGTTTATTTTTTGTATAAACATATCTTTCTTCTAAAAAGTTAGCAACTAATGCAAAAAAGACAATAAAAAAGTAGATATACCAAATGATATCTTCTTCATGGAGTAATCTTAATTTTCTTGCATCACTTTCCATACTAAATATTATTACTTTTTAGTATTTTTAATTAAAAAAATATTTAAATTTTTAATTCTTATTTTATGACTGCCAATTGTAAATAAAAGTGATGATATAAGTAAAATAATACCAGTTATAATATCCCATATATTTTTATTACTAATAAACAAATAAATACTAAATAAAAAACTACATATACCAATTATAAATAATCTATCTAAACGCTTAGTTAAATTTTTACCATATTCAGTATTAATAAATTCTTTTTTTAATTTTTCTTTTTTCTCTTTAGTTAAATAATAATATTTTAGTTTATACATCAATACCACCAAAATAATTATAACTTAAAATTAAGAGTTTTGACAACTTAATTAAAACAGTGTATGATATTTTTATAAAGGTGGGTAATGGAGGCATAAAAATGACTATCAAAGAAAAATTAAAAAAAGTATATAATGAAGCTTTAAAAGAAAATTATTTTAAGACTAAAGAATTAAAAGAATATGGACTAAGTAGTACTGATTTAACAAATTTAGTAAAAAAGGATATTTTAGTAAGGGTAAAAAAAGGAGAATATTTAGTTAACAATATAGATAGTTTAAGTATTTTGGTTAAAGAAGAAAAGGATTTAAGAGAAAAAATATTTTCATATTTACAAGATGGTAATTATGAAGATGCATTATCATTAATTGATAAATGTTTAAAAGAAGTAGAGAAAAGTGAATATTTTTTCTTACTAGAATATTTAATTAAAATATCTTTATCTAAAAATGATTTAACTTTTAAAGAAGTTTTAATTACTTTAAAAGAAATTATTGATAATAAATTTAATTTTGTAATTGATACATATATTAATGAATTTTTTAAATATATTAGAGAGTATAATTTTGAAGTAGCTAAACTTTATTTAGAAATAATTAGAAGAAGTAAAAAATTATCTAATGCTTATATAATTTATAAAGATTTAGAACAAAGTTTAGAGTATTTTCAAAATAAAGATAATGAAAAAAATAGTAAATTACCAAATAATTTACTTTATGTATTAAATAAAGATGGTATATTTATTTTTGAAAATACTAATCCCTTTTTACTTAAAAATATAGAAGGATTAGTAAAAACTCATAGTGATATATCAATACTAAAAGTAGATAATTTAATAGTTTTAAAAAAGAAATTGGGCAAAAATTATGGTTTAAATAGTATAGATGAAGGAAATAAAGCTTTTCAAGCTGGAGAATATGCAAAATCTCTTCGTATTTTTAAAACAATGTTATTTAATGCAGAATCTTCCTTGCCTTTTTATAAAATAGGTTATTCATATTTTAAATTAAATGATTTAAAATTAGCTAAAAAATATTTATTAGTAGCATCAATTTTAAGTAAAAAAGAAGGTAAAACTACCAATTATGATACTATTATTAATAGTATTGATAAAGTTTTAAATACTCAAAATAAAAATGAAAAGAATTGGAGTGATGAAGATTTATTACAAATATTAAAAGATGTAAATGATGAAAAAATAGTTTTAATAGATATAGATAATAGTAATACTTATTATAAAATAACTCGTTTTATTAGAGAACATGAAGATTATGTATATTTTTCAAGTGGTAGTTTATTAGTGATTAGAAAACAAAATACTAAAGAAAATAGAGATTATTTTAAACTACGTAAAGAAGCAACTAAAGCATTTGATAAAAAAGATTATGAATTATCTTTAAAATTATCTTTAGAAATTGCTGAATTTTGTTATACATCTAGTTTACCTTATGGTAAAATTGGTGAATGTTATTTAAAACTTAAAAATTATCCAGAAGCTTTAAAATATTTTAAAGCTGCTAAATGTTTAGCTCAAAAATATGGTAAAGATGATTTTGATTATGATAAAATTATTCTAAGTACTATGGAAGCAATGGAAAAAGAAAAATTTCATATTGAACTAGATCTTACATCAAAAATAGATGAATTATTAGAAAAAGGAATAAATGCCTTTCTTATTGTTAGTAAATTAAAATTAACGAGTGAAGAAGCATTTTATGTTTATTTATATGCTGCTAATTATTATTATCATCAAAATTTATATGATTTAGGAGATTATTATATAAAATTTGTTATTGAACACAATTTAGAAGATGAATCTCTAAATGAAATTATCTCTAATACTTTAAAATATAGAAATAATAATATTAAATTAGAAAGAGTAAAAAAGAAAGAGGAATAAAGTGAAATTTGAGTTAAATGAATTAAATTTAAAAAATTGCATAGATATTAATGAAATAGTTACTATTGATTCAAATATAGATAAAAGAATTCATGATTTAAAGGATAGTAAAGTTATTGGTAAAATAACTAAAAATAGTAATGGAGATATTTATTTAGATTGTGTTTTTGAAGGAATTATGTATATTGATGATGCTATAACTTTGGAAAGCGTTCCTTACAAATTTAATATTAATATTGAAGAAAATTTAGAAGATTTAGAAGAAAATTATCAAGATTGTTATCAAAAAGAACAAAATATACTTGATTTAAAGCAAATTTTATGGCAAAATATTGTATTGGAAGTTCCCATTGGATTTACTCTTTGTAATGATGCTAATATAAAAGGAAATGGTTGGGAATTAATTAATGAAAATACTAAAGTGGATGAAATAGACCCACGATTTAAAAAATTAGAAGATTTATTGAAAGGTGATGATTAGTTTATGGCAGTTCCTTTTAGAAGAACAAGTATTACTAAAAAGAGAATGAGAAGAACACATTTAAAAAAAGAAGCTGGAGAAGTTGTAAGTTGTCCTAAATGTGGGGCACCATTAAGACCTCATAGAGCTTGTAAAAAATGTGGAAACTACAAAGGTGAAAACGTTTTAGAAATAGAAGAAGAAAAATAAATTATATTGAATAGGAAACTATTCTTTTTTTTGGTAAAAAATTCAAATTTTTATTGTTTTCTATTATGGACTTTAATCTAACTTTTTGTTAAAATATATACAAAAAGTGGTGGGATGTATGCAAAGAAAACATAAGCTTGTTTATATTGGTATAGTTTTAGTTTTATTAATTGTTTTTGCCATTATTAATTTGTTTATTCCCAGAGTTGAAATATCTTTAAATGGTAAAAGCAACATGAATATAGAAGTTGGAAGTGAATATAAAGAACTAGGAGCTAACGCTTATGTAGCTAGTGCCTTTAAAAAAGATAAATTAAATTTAGAAATTGATGGAAATGTTGATTCTAGTAAATTAGGTAATTATATAATTACTTATAAAGTAAATAATCATGGAAATATTATAACTGCTCAAAGAAAAGTAAAAGTAATTGATGATATAAAACCTGTTATTACTTTAAATAGTGATGTTAAAGCTTGTAAAAAAAATCGTTTAGTAGAAATAGATGCTACTGTTACCGATAATTATGATGGTGATATTACAGATAATTTAGAGTATCGAATAGATTTTGATAAAGTTTATATTAGTGCTAAAGATTCTTCTTTAAATAAAAGTGAAATAGTAGAAGATTTAAAATATATTGATGAAGAAGAACCTGTAATTAAATTAAATGGTAATGATAAAATTTATTTAGTAATGGGAGAATCTTACAATGAATTAGGAGCAGAAGCAACTGATTCATGTGATGGTAATTTAACAGATAAAATAAATATTACTAATAATGTAAATATTAATAAAGAAGGTAGTTATGAAGTAGTATATGAAGTAACTGATAATAGTAATAAAACATCTACTATAAAAAGAACTGTTGTAGTAACTAAACCTGTTGTAAAAGAAGAAGAGAAAGCTACAGGAACAATTTATTTAACATTTGATGATGGACCTGGTGTTTATACTGAAGAGATATTAAATATTTTAAATAGATATAATGTTAAAGCTACATTTTTTGTTACTAATCAATTCCCTAAATATAATTATTTAATAAAAAAAGAATATGATGAAGGACATAGTATTGGTATACATACTTATAGTCATAAATGGAATATTTATGAAAGTGAAGAAACTTATTTAAATGATTTTAATAATATGGATAATATTATATATAATTTAATTGGTATACATACTAAAATCTTCCGTTTTCCAGGAGGAAGTTCTAATACAGTTAGTCGTAATTATAACATAGGAATAATGAGTAGATTAGCTAGTATTATGACTGAAAAAGGTTATGTATATTTTGATTGGACTTTTGATAGTGGTGATACTTCTAAAAATAAAAATAAAGCTAGTGATATAATTAATACTTTTAAAACATATTTAAATAAACATGGAGATAATATAGTACTTATGCATGATATTAAAAAAAGTACTTTAGAAGCTTTACCAAGCGTTTTAGAATATACAAAGAATTTAGGATATACTTTTAAAGTAATTACAGAAAATACTACACCAAAGCAATTTAAAATTGCTAACTAATAAGTACCCATACCAAATAAAAAAAGTTACATAATATAAATTAGAAAGGAAATAATATTATGGAACAAAAATTTGAGTATAATAAAGAGACAAGTTTTGATGGTGGACAAATGGGTATGGATATGGGTACTTGTTGTGAAGCAGGAATGCCTATGCAAAGTGCTCCAATGATGTGTCAACCAATTCAAGAATGTCCACAAGAAAGAGTATGTCATAGATATATTTGTTATGAAGTACCTCATATTATGCCATGTAATACTAGAATAATAAATCATCATGTTTATAGACATACATACACACCATGTTATACAAGTTGTGAAGAAAATGTTGTATCAAACATTTATGATAGAAAATGTTGCTTCTAAAAATCTCTAATAGAGATTTTTTTCTTTACAAAAATAAATAGATCATATTAATATATAAGTAGGTGATGCTTATGATTAAAAGAGTAACTAGTAGTACTGATTGTAAAATATGTGATAATTTTTTAACTTTATTAATTCAAGATGAAAGAAAGTATGCTAATGATATTGATGAGAATTTTGTAGTTAAAGATTATTTTATTAATGTATTAAATAAAGATAATATTCTTTTATTAGATAAAGATAAAAATGTTCCTACGGGATATATATTTGCTTTAAAAAAAGAAAATGGTTATTTAATTGATGGACTTTATGTAGATGTTAATTATAGAAAAAAAGGTTTAGCTACTAAATTAATAAAAGAAATTGTTTTGAATATTAATTATCCAATATTTTTGTGGGTATATAAAAATAATATAAAAGCTTTAAATTTATATAAAAAACTAGGTTTCATTATTAAAAATGAAACCCCAGAGAAATATTTTATGGAATACTTAGGTAATAAATAATAAAATATTTATATTATTCCTATGACGAAATTCTTTGCATTTGCAAAGAATTTCGTCATAGAAAAAAATTGATATTTTCTACTTGAAATTAAAGATAGTTATGATAATATATAAGTAACAAGGAGTAGTTATGAAGTTAAAAGATGAAGTAAAAGAAATGAGAAAAGAATGGGTTCACGAAGGGTATACAAGAATAATTAAGGATTTTAAAGATTATGATAAAATTACTAGAGGTCAAATGGTTGACGAAATTGTAGAGTATTATCATAGTTTTGATGTCATTTCAAGCATGTGTACATATAATGAATTAATGCTTTTAAAAAAAATATTAAATAATAAAGTTACATATAAAGAACTTAAAAAATCCAAAAAAGAATTTGAGCTTCATGAATTATTAAGAAAATTTTTAATTATTGATACAATAGATGAAGAAGTATGTGTACCAGAAGAACTTCAAGATGTTGTTAAATTAGCAATTAAAGAATGTGATAAATATTATATGGAAGTAAATGATGAAATAAATGATTTATTAATTGGTTTAATGAAAATATATGGTATTATTACTCCAGAAGATCTTTTAGATATATTACAAACTTATATAGATATATCTGATGAACACTTTTATTTCCATTTAAGTACTAATGAAAATTTTAGTTTTAATACTTATCATGTCTATGTTAATGATATAGTATATTTAATATATGAACCATATTATATATTTGAAGATATATTAGTTAATAATATAAATGATGAATTAGACTATAAAATTAGAGATGAAGAAGAAGTAATATATTTAAGAAAACATGATTTTTATGATAAAAATAAAGATATTTTAAAATTTTTAACAGAAGTAAAAAAATTAACATTTTTCCATTTTACATTATTTGACGCTATGCTGAAATGTGTAGTAATTAATGATGATAGAAAAAAATTAATTCAAAGCTTTAGAAATATTCCAGCATTAAAAAATAATAATTTAGATGAAGTAATTGAATTAATGAATAAAGCAATGGATAATATGCCTTCTTCAATACTTAAAGGTTATACTAAAAAAGAGTATGATATGATAAAAGGTAATAATGAATAATAAAGATATTAAAAATTATAAAATTTATAAAGAAAAAATAGGGGAAATAATAGAAAATTGTATGTTATATACATATAACTTTAAATTAGAAGAAAAATTTTATAACTTATTAAATAATAATAATGTTAGGTTTGATTTTAATGATACTAATGTAGTTATAAATTTAACTGTATTTCATCGAGTTTCTAAAGAAGATACTATTTTTGAAAAATATATGAAAGAATATATTGGATTATTTCATAATGATTATAAATATTATAATGCTATTAAAAATACATATGTAGAATCATTATTTGAAATAAAAAATATAGATAATAAAAATAATATAGTTACTTTATTAGATATGTATACTAATAAAGAATATAATGTTACTGATATTACTTTATCTAATTCTTCAAAAGATTTAATAGGAAGTTATATTTATACTTCTTTAGTAACTATTAATGAATTTACTATTATTACAGAATATGGTTTTGTGTTTCTAAAAAATAATCATCCAAATATTTTAAGAGAAATTAAAATAAAAACTAATAGACTTAATATAAATAATGATGTAACAAAAAGATTTATTGCTTGTTATAAAATGTTTCAAAAAGAAGATGATATAAGTTTTTATCTAAATGAATTAGTTTAAAAAAAGATTGTAATATATATAAAAATAGAGTATACTAAATATATAGGAAGTGTGATATTTCACGCCACCTAATATTATTATTAGCTAGACGTTATTCTATTACAATATGGACGACGTCTTTTAATTTGTCTATTAAAATAATAATAGACAAAATTAGTATAATTAATAACAAGAACTTATTCAAAGTTTTTGCTTTCATAACCGTCTCACCTCACTTCCAAAAGACAAAATCCCCCTGAAAATCGGTTTAAAGGTGACGTCAGTACCAACACTTCCATAAGTCTCTATTAAATAATAGAAGTTTTTATTTGTAAATACTTTCGACAAAACTGGTCAAAATAAGACATAAGAAAAATGTAAAGTTAACAACAAAATAAAAATTGAAACTTGACTCCGGGGGGGGTATTATATAATAACCTTAAGAAATAGAAGAGTTAATAAATATGAGTAAGTTATTAACAAAAAGAAAAGGTGAATTATATAATGGAGAAGAAAAAGATAATAGTGTTAGCACTTACAGTAGTATTAATAATGTCAATATATATGACATATAGAACATATGAAAATAAACCAAAAGAATTACCAGAAGAAAAAGAAAAAATAGAAACAAAGAAAAAACAATTTGCCATGTATATAAAAGAAGGGGATAATTATGTAGAATATCATGGAGATGAGGGAAAAGAAAATTTATTTCCAGAAGGATATAAATTAAATGAAGAACAAAGTAGATGTGAAGATATAGATGGAAATAAAATAGATGATATAACATTTAATACAGATACAAATAGTATAACAGTAACAAGTAATAAAACTGCATATTGTTATTTATATTTTGATAAAGAATTACCTAAAACATTGCAAACACTGCAAAGTAAAGCCAGTAGCGGATTAAGCGAAGGCTTAATTGGAGGAATGTATAGATATCAAGGAACAAATGATGTAGTAAAAAATAATTATATATGTTTAAAAGAAGCAGGACAAGCAAATTGTACAGATAAAAGTGATAACATGTATCGAATCATAGGAATCACAGAAGAAGGAAATATCAAAGTCATGAAACAAACAAAATATACAGATAGTGATGGTACAGATAAATTTGCATGGAGCACGAATGTTACTGATTCACAATGTGGAGAAAATGGTGTCCAGAATGGCCAAACAGCGATATATATCAAAGACTTAATGGAAACAATGGATTTATAAGTACATTAAATGAAAATATTAAAAATAAAATAGAAGCACAAAACTGGTGGTATGGAGATATGCATAATGATTTTGTAGGAACATTGAGTGCAGATGAAGTATACAAAGTAGAGACAGGACAAATGGATACAAAATACTATGGACATAGTTCAAGTGATAAAGCAGAAGTAACAAATCAAAGATGGACAAAAATGGAAGAAAAAGCCAATATAGGATTAATATATTTACATGATTATTATTACCAAGCAAAACAAGAAAGCTGTCATAATACAAAAAATAGTAATTATAAAGATTGCATAAATCAAGGATGGATGCACATGAAAAATAACGGAGGAGGATCGTTAGATTACGAATGGACCATAACACGGTCCGGTCGATCGAGCGATATAGGAATTGGTTTTGGTGCGTGGTTAATCAGGAGTTATGGAAATAACGCTGCCAACTCCATGGAAGGAAGTGAGACAATTCGTCCGGTCTTCTATCTACAGTCTACTATAGAATTAGGTGGAGCAGGATCAACTTCTGAACCATTTTATATAAAAAATTAGGAGTCCTTCATGCAGAGAAAAAAATTAATAAAATGGGGAGTTGTAATATTATTAGTAATTGTATTAATAAGTATGTTTATAATACATGAAGTTAAAGAGTATAATAAGGTATATGCTGATTTAGAAGATTTTAGTTCTTCTTTAAGTGAGTATGAACATATAGGTAATATTAATTTTGTTTCATATTTACCTAGTAAAATAAATGAATTTTTTATAGAAAAAAGTTGGGATATAACAGATAAAAAGTTAACTAAAAATAAAAAACAAGTAATATGTTGGGTAGAAGAAACAAGTGAAGACAGGTATGACATATTTATAGGGGCCACTTCTCCAATATGTGCAAAAAACTTAGATGGAGCATTTGCGTTTCTAAATGTTGATAATATAAACTTTAGTAATTTAGATACAAGTGAAACAGTAAGTATGGAGAGTATGTTTAGGAATTTTGGAAGTT
>CANQAK010000008.1 GCA_947589495.1 uncultured Bacilli bacterium
CAGTATTTATGTTATTAGATATTACAGGTCGTGCTTTAGAATCATTTTGTTCTTTATTAGCTCTAGAATTATCATTTACATAATTTAAATCACTATCAGTATATTTTTCTTTTGGTACTATTTCAATTAAATCACTATTTGTTGCATTTTTGATATATCCAGCAACCTTCTTTGTTGTACCTGTTGCTGAAAAATAAATAACTGCAATATTTTTATCGTTAGTAACTCGATTATCATTTGTATTTAAATTTACATTAGAATCAATGTTTGAGTTGGTATTAGAACTATTCATTGATTCTGTTTTGTTATAGATAAACCAAATTCCAACTCCTACTACTGCAATGACGACTATTGCAATAATTACACCTATTATTTTTTTATTCATTACTATTTCCTCTTTCTACTTTCAATATTTAAATAATTCTTGTAAATTTTTGTAATATATTTTTTCTTTATCTTTTAAAGAAATTGGTAATGCATCAATAGCCTCTTCTATTTCTTTTGTCGCACCATTCGGCATAATTCCAAATGGAGCATCTGTACCATATAAGACTTTATCAATTCCAAAGTAATATACTGCGAGTTCTAGCGCCTTTGTATTTCCAAGTATTGCTGTATCTACATAAAACTTTTTGAAATCATCTTTTTTATCTTTCATTATATTATCAATTCTACCTGCAAAGTAAGGCACCATAGCTCCTGCATGATGAACAATAATTTTAATGTTAGGACACTTTGTAAATATACTCGCATTTACTAGATCTAAGATGCCCTGCGATAATTCATATTCCCAACTAAACACAATATTATTATCAGGTTTACGGGTGTCAAATACAGGATGAAGTAAAACAAGTAATCCAAGATCTGCACATTTTTTTAGAATTGGTAAATATTCTTTTGAAGCTATACTTTTTCCTAAATGTCTTGTAAAAACTTGAACACCAACAAGTTCTTTTGAAGATGCAATTTCATCTAAAATATTAAGTGCTTCATCTATATTATTAAAAGGTAACATTCCAATTCCATAAGGAAACATATCATTATTTTCTCTTACACAATTTATAAGTTCTTCGTTTGCTTCTCGACATAATCTTGCTGATTCTTCAGGATTACAGTAATCTTCAGCATTGATATTAGCATAACTTACTATTTGTTTCGTTGTACCATTCCATAATTTTCTTCTTACACTTAAATCTTTTAACGATTCTATATTTGTAAAAGCATAAGTTGAGCTAATAGTAGAATCAATATTTAACATCTTTCCATAGTAATTTGGTAATAATACATGAGCAAATACATCAATTTTTTCCATATTAAATATTCCTTTCTATAATACCTCCTAATATCTTTTCTAATCCCATTTTTATCATTTCTTTATCGGTATAAAATTTATATTCAAGTTTTGATTTATGAATGGCTTCTTTCATTTTATCCGTTAAAGAGGTATAAGGATAAATTCCTACTAAAAAAGGCAATATAGTAAATGTAATTTCTTCTTCTTCACTATCTTTGACATTAAAGAATTTACATAAACATTGTTCTAATAAAGAAATAGTTTCTTTAAATACTAATTTGAAATTAATAATACTTTCAACTCTACTATTATCTTCCATTTCAAACATATTCATAGAAATAAGTTTTAATAAAGTTTTTCGCTTTATTAAAGATTCAGTAATTTTATCTATAAAATCTTCTTTTGATAGTTTTTCGTTTTTTAGAAGAAGAGTAGATAAATCTTCGTTCCACTTTAGATATTCTCTTTCAAGAAGCGCTAAAAATATTTCTTCTTTCGTTTGAAAATAATTATAGATAGAAGTTCTACCAACACTTATTTCACTACTAATAAGCTTAATATTTATATCTTTAAAATCAAGACTTTCGTATAGTTTTTCACAAGCATTAATAACTTCTTCTTTTCTGTCATCAATGAGTCGTTTTTCCATTTTACTTATCCTCCCACTGACACACTGTCAATATAATAATACTCCTATAATGACACAGTGTCAATATATACCAATTCATTTTTTAATAAAAAAACAGCTATTAAATATTTAGCCATTTTAAAATTTTCACAAATTTACTCTACCTACAATAATTTATTAAATCAATATCAGTTTTTTTACTATTCTTTTCAACTTCCCAATATTCATCATCTGTATCAAAATTACATCTATAAACATCATAAAATATGGTATCATAATAAATTACATTACCAATATACTTTGTAGTAGTTCTAAACATTGGTGCTTCGTGATTAAATTTTACATTTAAGTAATCGGTAAACAATAATATTCCTATTGAGAAAGTAAAAATTGTTATAATAAGAAGTAAGCGTATATACCATTTAATTGTATTTAGGATTATTACAATGCCTATCATAAATATTATTATACCAAATATTGAATAAATAGAACCCCAACTACTTTCACTAGGAAAAATCATTATTGCTGATATAGAAACAAATAATCCAAATATGATTAAAATTAAAGAAATAGCTTGATTATATTTAGTTATTCTTTTAGTAGAATAATCAATAGTATTTACAATATTTTCTTCAAATTTTTCTTGATATTCTTTTTCTTTAACTTTTTTTCCGCTCATTAAATCATTTAACGTTATATCTAGTTCCTTACATAGTGGTTTAAATAATGACAAATCAGGCATATTTCTACCATTTTCCCAATTTCCGATAGAACGATCTGACACTCCTAATTTTTCTGCTAGTTCTTGTTGAGTAATATTTTTTGCCTTTCTCGATTCAGCAATAAATTTTCCTATTTTTTCTAAATCCATATTTTTGCTCCTTTCATACTCACATTTTATAATTTAAAAGTTAAATTTGACAGGAAAAGCTTCAAGGATATAAAAATTTTTCATACAAAAATGGAGCCATAAGGCTCCTTCAGGGGGTTTTGGTTGATTCACTCTCACCTTTGAAATTCGTAAGAGTTATCATTAGCATGACATCTATCATGCTATATTAATAATATTATAATTATTTTTTTTTGTCAATTCTGTTAATAAAAATTTTACAAAATATGTCTAATGTTTAATTAATAAAAGATATCTCATCAATTAAATTACTATAATATTCATTATCTTTATACATTTCTTTTTCAATATATTGCAAAGAATCCTCTTTTGCTTGTAAAAGTATTTGATAATCATCTTTTAAGTTAGCAATTTTAAATGACATCACTCCACTTTGTTTAACTCCAAATAAATCCCCTTGACCACGCATTTGAAAATCTTTTTCACTAATATAAAATCCATCGTTACTTTCTTCTAATACTTTTAATCTTTCTACTTCTTTATTAGTTATTAAAAAGCAATAACTTTGTACATCATTTCTTCCAACTCTTCCTCTTAATTGATGAAGCGTAGCTAAACCAAATCTCTCTGCATTATAAACAACAATCATAGTAGAATTAGGAACATCTATTCCTACTTCAATAACTGTAGTAGAAATAAGAATTTTTATATCACCCTTTTTAAAATCATTCATTATTTTATCTTTTTCATCACTTTTTAATTTACCATGTAAAACAGATATAGGTATTTTTTTATTAAAAGCTAAATTTAATTTTTCTTCTAAATCAAAAACACTTTTTAAATCTTGTTCACCATTCGTTTCAATTA
This sequence comes from uncultured Bacilli bacterium, assembly GCA_947589495.1. GTDB lineage: Bacteria > Bacillota_I > Bacilli_A > RF39 > UBA660 > SIG200. Next base: position 3,640 of record CANQAK010000008.1, read on the forward strand.
AAGGAGAAACAACATAAATTTGATGTCCTAATTTTAATTCTTCTAACATTTTATATAAAACATCTTTTATTTCATTTTCTTTTTTTACTTTAGTAATTATTTCCATCCTACCTTTTGGTTTAGTTTTAATAATAGATAAATCTAAATCTCCATAAATTGTTAAAGCATAAGTTCTAGGTATTGGAGTTGCTGATAAATATAAAACATCAGGGTTAATTCCCTTATTACTTAATAAATTTCTTTGTTCAACACCAAAACGATGTTGTTCATCAGTTATAACTAATCCTAATTTATTAAATATAACATCATTACTTATTAAAGAATGAGTTCCAATTAAAAGATCAATTTCTCCATTTTTTAAAGACAATAAAATATCATTTTTTTCTCTTTTTTTCATATTTCCTGTTAATAATGCTACATTAATTTTAAATTTACCTAATAATTCTTTTAAATTTTTATAGTGTTGTTCTGCCAATATTTCAGTAGGTGCCATTAAGGCACTTTGATAATTACTTAAATAATTTAAATAAATAGCATATGTTGCTACTATAGTTTTACCACTTCCTACATCTCCTAAAACTAGTCTATTCATTCGATTAATATTTGTCATATCTTTATAAATTTGCTCTAATGCAGTTAATTGATCTTTAGTTAAAGTAAAAGGTAATTCATTGGTAAAATTAAGAATTGTATCATGATTTAAATTTCTAGCAATACCTTTTACTTTATTATTAATTTTCTTCAAGTAATTTATTTTAAACATAAAATTAAATAATTCTTCATATTTAAGTCTAATAGTAGAAGTTTTAATATCTTCAATTTTATTAGGTTTATGAATTAAATATAAAGCTTCTTTTTTGGAAATAAAATGATATTTTTCTTTATAAATATTAGGAATATATTCATAATATTCATCATAGTTTAAAGCTTCATTCATTATTTTTATTATATTTTTATTTGTAAGACCTTCAACTAAATGATAAATTGGTTCTATTTGATGATTACAAATATCAAATTTAATATCACTAGCAACAAATGTATTTTTTAATTTATTATATTTACCAATTAAAACAATTTCTTTACCTACAGTTAAGTGAGGCTTTAAAAAAGCCCTATTAAAGATAGTAACATTTAAAATAGTATTATCACTTATTGCTTTAAAATTTAAACGATTAAAATTTCTTTTTATATATTGAACTTTACAATTATCTATAACTGTTGCTTTAACCGTACTTTTATCTAAATTTTCTGCTTCCTTAATACTAATTATATTGATAAAATTATATCTATATGGATAATTTTCTAATAAATCTTCTACCGTATAAATAGATAAAGAATTTAATTTTTTTTCTAATTGTAATCCTACACCTTTAATATTTTTTAATTCCATACTAACACCATTTAATTTCTAAAATAAATATACCATACATTTGTTGCTATTTCAAACAACATTATAGGGACTTGTGTGTTACCGGACAAATTAATCAACAGTTGAGAAAATATGAGTGGTGATAAACAGTGACTGCATTTAAAAGAGATTTTAATTTTGACAAAGATATTAGAAAAAAGATAGCATTAAATATAAAAAAATACCGTCTTAAAGCAGGTATTACACAAGAACAATTAGCATTAGATATTGGACTTTCTTATGATTTTACAAGAAGACTAGAATTTAAAAAAGGTAAAGTTGGTTGTTCCATAGATACTTTATATAAAATTTCTGTAGTATTAAATACAAGAATAGATAAATTTTTTGAATAAAAAAAAAGAGAAATTTCTCTAAATTTATTTATTTTTTTTAGTTTTTTTAATTGGTATTAATTTTACTTTAACTCCTTTTATACGAGTAAATTTCTTTTTTACACCTTTTGGTAAATTTTTCTTTAATACTTTCATTTTTTCACTCCTCGCCAAAAATTATATCATGTATGCCTTTATATGTAAATTAATAAATTTCTTGACATTCATTTGGTTCTGGTCTATAAAAACAATGATTTTTATATCTTCCCGCTAAGGCTTGATTATACCATGTTTGTTTACAATCATTATCCCCTGGAGCATAAAACCATAAAGCATGAGTTGCTGGATAATAATATTCCCCTTTTAATACTCTTTTAGCTAAATTTTTTTCTAATGTTGTAGGACTTGCTTGATACAAAGAACTATTAATTCCAGAAAATTGATTTTTTTGATAAATTGCATCTGTAATAGAATCAATATCTTTAAAAGTTAAACAATTAGCTATTACTCTATTTGTTACAACATTTCCAACCATAAGCATTCCTAAATCACCTTCTGCTAAAGCTTCTGCTCTCATAATCCTTGCAAGTAAATCTAACTCTTTAGTAGTATAATTAATAAGCATAAAATCACCTATTTTATATTATGCTAGTATTTTAAAAATAATTATGATATAATTTTTACATGAACTTTTTAGGGGATTAGTTAAATGGTATAATAGGAGTCTCCAAAACTTTAGTTGGGAGTTCGATTCTCTCATCCCCTGCCATGAAATAACTCGCTTTATTAAGCGATTAATATAAATTTCTAGTATTATTAAAATGCTAGATTTTTTTATTTTTATATTAAAAAATGTTTGAAATATTTTAAAAAAGGGTATATAATTAACAAAGTCTGATCCAGCAAAACATGCGTAAAAACAAGACAGTTTTTATGCATGTTTTTTTGCTTTAAAGATACATAAAATTATCACTTAAAAGGAGGAAGAAAATATGGAAAATCAAGATGATAATAAATTTTTAGGAGAAGAAAAAATATCTAAATTACTTTTAAAATTTTCTATACCATGTATTTTATCATTACTTATAAGTTCTCTATATAATATTGTAGATCAAATATTTATAGGTAATAGTAAATTAAATTATTTAGGTAATGCTGCTACTGGCGTTGTTTATCCAATAACAATTATTGCTGTGGCTTTTGCTTGGTGTTTTGGTGATGGTGCAGCTGCCTACTTATCTTTATGTCAAGGTAGAGGTGATACTAAAAATGCACATAAATCAATAGGAAATAGCATATTAGTAACTTTAATTATTAGCATTATATTTCTAATTTTAGGATTTATTTTTAAAGATCAATTGTTATACTTATTTGGAGCTAGTGATAAAAGTATAAACTTAGCGAGAGATTATTATGTAATTATTTTAGCAGCAATACCAATATATATGCTAGGTAATAGTATGAATGCTGTAATTCGTGCTGATGGATCACCTAAATTTTCAATGGCCTCAACTTCTATTGGAGCAATCATTAATATTATTTTAGATCCAATATTTATTTTTACATTTGATTGGGGTATTAAAGGAGCTGCTTATGCAACAGTTATTGGTCAAATTGGAACTTTGATAATTTCTATTATATATTATATTAGTAAAACTAAAACTTTTAAATTATGTAAGGATAGTTTTAAAATAAATTTTCATATATTTAAAAATGTTATAAAATTAGGAATATCTACTTTTATTACTCAAATGAGTATTGTTATTATTTCATTAGTTTGTAACATTATGTTAGCAAAATATGGAGCATTAAGTAAATATGGAGCTGATATTCCAATTGCAGTTATTGGAATAACTATGAAAGTGTTCTCAATCGTTATAAATATAATAGTTGGTTTAATTTTAGGAGCTCAACCTATATTAGGTTATAACTTTGGTGCTAAAAATATTAAGCGTGTTAAAGAAACATTTAAAAAAGTTGTTATAATTGCTTCTTTAATTGGGATTATTTCAACAATTATCTTTGAAATATGTCCTCAAGTTATTATAAGAATTTTTGGTTCTAATGAAAATTTATATATGGAATTTTCTGTATTAACATTTAGATTATTTTTAATGCTTGTTACCTTTACTTGTTTAATTAAATTATGTTCAATCTTTTTTCAAGCCGTTGGAGAACCATTAAAAGCTGCAATTGTATCTTTAGCAAGAGATATTGTATTTTTTGTACCGCTTGTTATTATACTTCCTAAATATATGGAAATTAAAGGTGTTTTAATTGCAGCTCCTATTGCAGATATGCTTGGAATAATAGTAACCATTATTTTAGTTAAGAATTTCTTTAAGAATTTAGATGAAAAAAGAGAAGATAATACTGAAAAAGAATATTTACAAAATTCTAAAAAGGGAGTTATTATTACTATTGCTAGAACTCATGGAAGTCAAGGAAAAGCTATTGGAGAATTAGTTGCTAAAAAATTAAATATTCCATATTATTATAAAGAAATGACTCTTCTTGCTGCTCAAGAAAGTGGATTAGATAAAGAATTTGTTTCAGATATTAATAAAAATCAAAATATTTTACATGATTTATATTTAACATCTTCTCCAGTAAAATATGCAATTAAAGCCCAAGATAAAGTAATTAAAATGATTGCAAATAAAGGTTCATGTGTAATAGTGGGACGTGCTGCTGACTATGTTTTAAGAAATTATGAGAATGTAATTAAAATATTTATTTATGCTCCACTTCCATATCGTATTAAAAATATAATGGAAATGTATAAAGATTCTAAAAATGAAGCTAGAAAAAATATAGAAAAATCTGATAAAAATAGAGCAAGTTATTATGAATTAATTTCTGGACAAACTTGGGGAAAAACTGAAAATTATGATTTATGTATTGATTCAAGTATTGGAAAAGAAAAAACTGCTCAAATTATTTATGAATACATTAAAAACATTACAAAATAACTATTTATAATGACTAATCTTTTTATTATAAATTGACAATAAATTTTTAAAAAAATATAATAAAAGAGATTTAATGGAGGGTTGTTATGAAATATAAATTTAAAACTGAAAATACATGTGCTAAATTTATTGAGTTTGAATTAAATGATGATATTGTTACAAATGTTAAATTTTTATCAGGAGGATGTCCAGGTAATTTACAAGCATTACCAAAACTTGTTGAAGGAATGACTGTAAAAGATATTGAAGAAAAACTAGGTGGTATTATGTGTGGAGTTAAAAAAACTTCATGTGCTGATCAATTAGCTAAGGCAGTTAAACAAGCTTATCAAAAATCAAAATAATATATAAATGAAAAAAGTAGAAAGCAAAAATTCTACTTTTTCTTTTTCTTTTTTTTAATAACTTGAAGTTTGGGAAAAGAATTAATTAATCTTGAATATAATGATTTATTCATTTCATCTACTTCTTTTCTTACATATTCAGTTACTTTTTCAGTGTTATCTTTTCGAACTAATTGAGCCATTTCTTTAAATTTCCATATAATTTTAAAAGAAATACATATATCAACAATAAATATTATTAAAAGAATTATACCAATGATTATAAGAATATTATTAGGAATTATATTTACAAGTTTATAAATTAAAGGATTTATAACATACATAACAAGCATACAACCAAATCCAAAAGGAATTAAATTTTCTAAACAAACTCTACCATTAATATTAAATTTTTTATGTGAATAATCCCACCATCTAGTTTTAAATAATTTTTCTAAAATAAAACTTACAATATATTCTATAATTGCACATAATGTTACTGACATTACAAATAAACCAACTGGTTTAGATATATAATTTTTTAAAAGCCAAGATACAAGTAATAAAGCAATACCATATATGGGACAATATGGTCCGATTAAAAAGCCACGATTTACAAATTTTTTCTCATGAAATAAAGTGTCACCAACTTCAACAAACCATCCCATTAAAGAATAAATTATAAAAATTATAAAATATTTTATAAAATTCATAGAACACCTCATAATTCATTATAACATACTTTTTATATATTTAATTATATTATAGTTAAATAAAAAAAAGTCTAAATGTAGACTTAATTTATTATTAATGTTTGACCAATTGATAAAGTATTGCTTGTTAAATTATTTAATTTTTTTATTTCATCAACAGTGGTATTAAAATTTTTAGCAATTTGATATAAAGTATCTCCACTTTTTACTATATAAGTTTTATTATTTTTTGTTTCAGATGGAATTTTTAAAACTTGATTTATACTTAATGTATTACTAGTTAAGTTATTAAATTCTTTTAATTCGTTAACAGAAACTCCATATTTATTAGCTATACTGTATAAAGTATCACCTTGTTTTACAGTGTATGTATTTTCATTTAAAGGCATTGATGGGGAAATTTTTAAAACTTGACCTATAGATAATGTATTACTGGTTAAATTATTTAATTCTTTTAATTCATCAACACTTAAATTATATTTTCTAGCTATGCTATAAAGGGTATCACCAGATTTAACAGTATAAGTATCAGAAGAAGTTTTTTCCATTTGAGTAGGAATATATAAAAGTTGACCAATTGACAAAGTATTACTTTTTAAATTATTAGCATTCTTAATATCATCAACAGTTATTCCAAATTTACGTGCAATCCCCCATAAAGTATCATTTTTTTGAACTACATAGTATTCTTCAGCATTCAGAGGTTTATATGGAACTCCAATATATTCAGCGATAGCTTTAACAACAGCTTCAGCCATTTCTTCCCAATTGTTTTTTATTTGATTAACATCATCATTATTTGAATCAACAAAACCATATTCAACAATTATTGATTCATTGTTAGGAGTATCTCTTAAAATATAATAGTAGTCTTTTGCTGGATTACTAGGTAATCTTCTTTGATAGTATTTACGAACATTTTGACCAGTTTTTTCAAGTTCAGTGGCAATTTTTTTAGAAAGTGCGTCGCTATTTCTTAAAGCATAAATTATTTCAGCACCATCACCACCTGGGGATAGTCAATGTGTAACAAATTAAAATTGTTTATGATATAATTATTTCTTGGTCTATTTCATAATTAATAGGTTTTTTAAAATAACTTAAATATGTTTTTTGATTTATTACACGTAATTTTGGGTTTTCTAAATCATAAATATAATATGTATAAGCATTTTTATGTTTACAAATAAATTCATCTTCATTGGCAGAGATATAAAACTTAATTCTGTTATTACCATTTGATTTATTTGTTTTTACTTCAATAAAAAATTCATTTCCTTCAAAATCATAACTTTTAATATCATAACCAGCACCCTCATTTAAAAGATACGTTTTTTCTACTTTCTTTTGCAAATTTGGATATTCTTTTAAAGTTTCTATTTCATAATTATAAGCTAACTCTTCACCAGTTTTTCCAATATCAATTTTTATTTTAGTTAAATTTATATGATTTCTAGGAGAGAGATTTCTTGATTTTTTATGTTTTGAGTGAGTTTTACTTTCTGCAATTTCAATTTTTGTTAAACATTTATCAGATAAGTCATCTGATTCTTTTAAATTTAATTTTTTATATAATTCTTGATAAGTATTAAAAAAAGGATGATTATATATTTTTCATTTTCATATAAATCTAAAATATGACTCTTTTCAATTTTTTCTATAAAACTTTCTAAAAACATTGTACCATAATAAGTGTTAAACCAATTATTTTTAAAAAACTTTCGATCTAATTGATTATGTTTTACAGCCCAATAAAATTTCTTTAGTAATACACCACTTAAAGGCATTACATATTTTTTTCCCGATAAATTATTTTTTTCAATTTCTTTTTGACGTTTTAATTCTTCATCAATAAGAAAAAGTTCTTGATAATTTAAATTTAAATATTCATATATAACTTTTATTTTTTTAGATTTCATTTGTTCTAAAAGTGGAATACAAAAATTGCTATAATAATCTGAAAATGACATATTATTAAACATAACATAATAAAATAAATATTCATCAACATAAAGTTTTATATTAGAAATAAATTGTTTTCTAGTTTTTGTAATAACATTTTCTTTTAATCCATATAATTCTGCTACTTCTTTATTGGTAATTTTTTCTTTTAAAAACAATTGTTTCCAATCTTGTTCAGTTAAAGGGGATGTTAGAAAATAAATAAATTATTTTCTTGACATCTTCTTTTTTAAAATTTTACTTATGGATAATGTTTTATCCTTGATTTTTAGCAGAAAAGATTAATATTTTGTTTACAATTTGTACTATTTAACAAATTAAAATTTAACTTTTTTATTAATATATTTTTATTCATTTTTTGATTTCCTTAAACAATATAGTATAAGGAACTAGAAAAAATGATTTATTTATATTAAAATATCTATGTGATATTGATTTTCTAGACAAAAATCATTTCATTAAAAGTGCCCTTAATCTCTAAGATTAAAGGCTTTTTTGAAATTACCTAAATAAAAAAAGATGTTAGAACTTGTTATTGTAATTTTCTAACATCCCCTTTTTCTTTTTTTAACAACAAAGAATTATAAAAATTTTTATTATTATTTCTCTCATCTATATAAAAATCATATTCTTCATATTCTATTAAATCTAATATTTTAAAAATAGATACTTTATTTAATAGATGAATATCTAAATGAAATTTTAAAGTTTTTTTTCTTTTATTATTGTAATTATGCAAACCAATTTTCACTAGTTTTATTTGTGTATGATTTATTTTATCATTATTTTTTACAAAAATATTTCTAATGTTTAAAAGATTATATTCTAATGAATTAACTATTTTAGTTACAACTATACGAAAAGCCAATTCAATTTTTTCTGTTAAAATATAATTTTTATGCCATACTCTATAATAATGATAATTAATCTTAGTTAAATTTTGTTCAGTTATATCATTACTATTTAATTCAATTATTAAATCATATTCATTTTCATAATAATCATCAACTTTATATCTTTCCCAATTTTTATCAATTAAACTTATAATAGATGAATCAAAAATATCGTTATCTAAAACTATTTTTATATTTTGTGCCATATTTACTACCTCATATTTAATTTTTATTTTAACATATTATTATTAAAATTGTATAAAATTTCAATATTTTTATCTTTATCTATAATTATTTTATAAATAAGAGTTTGTATAAGTTTTCTTGTAGGATTTTCTATATTAATTAGATCTTTAATTTTATCTTCGCATTTTTTTAAATTATCAGAAGAATTTGTTATAATTTTGTTATCTTCTTTTAATTTAATTTTTTCTTTTCGTAATTTAGTTAATAAAATTTCTGTTTCATTTGCAATTCTTTTATACATTTCTTCTGATATTAAACCTTTAAATTTATCTTCATAAAGTGTATCTAATTTATTAAGATATTCTTTTTCTTTTAAGTCTAATTCTTTTATTTTTTCTTGTATTTTAAAATTATTTCTTTTATTATCATTAATTTCACTAGCAATACTAGATAAATCCATGGCATTTAAATATTTTTTACAAGTATTTTTAATTGTATCTAATAAATCATTTTCTAACTTATCATAAGGTATAAAATGTGGCTCACACATTCTTCTTTTTGGATCTCTTGAATATCTATTACAATTAATAGTCCAATAATCTTGTTTCTTTTTATAGGTAATCGTAAGCATATTTTCACATTCTTTGCAAAATAATAAATTTTCAAAAAGTCTTTTTTTTCTTTTTGTGTTTGCTGTATAATTCGTTCTTTTAACATTATCTTGAACACGTTCAAATATAACTCTATCTACTATTGGTTCATGAGTATTTTTTACAATATCCCAATTACCTTTGGGAAGTGTCTTCTTCTTTTTAGATTTATAAGATACTTTCGTTTGAACACTTTGTACCATATCACCAACATACATTTGATTTTTTAAAATTTTTTTAACGGATGATATAGTCCATATAGGATTATATTTATTTTTAGCATAGGGATTTTTTCTTTTAAGATTACTTGGAGTTTTAATTTTGCTTTCGTTTAGATAAGTTGTTATTGCAGATAATCCAACTCCTTCATATGCCATATCAAATATTTTTTTAACAACTGGTGCATATTCAGGATCAGGTATTAAGTGTCCCTTATCATCTGGATCTCTTAAATACCCATAGCTTGGAGCACTACCTATAAACTTACCATTTCTTCTTTTATCATTTAAGACATTACGGATTTTTATCGAGTTTTGTTTACTATAATAATCATTACAAGCAAATATAAAAGTTGAAGAATCATTACTAGCTTGATTTACTGCATTATCATAACCTTCTTGCATAGAAATAAATCTTATTCCATTTTCAGGAAAGAAATTTTCTACATAATAGCCAGTCATAATATGATCTCTTCCAAGTCTAGATAAATCTTTTACAATAACTAAGTTGATACGTTTTTGTTTTATATCTTCAATCATTTTTGAAAATCCGGGACGTTCAAAATTAGTTCCAGAATAACCATCATCAACGTATTCGGATGCAAAGATAAAACCCTTTTCCTTTATAAAATTCATTAACATATTTCTTTGATTAAGGACACTCTCACTATCTGATTCGTAAGTTTTTCCTTCATCAGCCTCAGATAATCTTATATATATTCCTGCTTTGTAAAACTCTGGCTCATTTTTTAAAGTGTTATACAAGTTTTTCTACTCCTTTCTTTTTTGTATAACACTACTCATTATTAATCACACTTTTTATATAGTTAGTTATGAGTTCTATTATATTAGGAGAATCCTTTTTAAAAGTTTCTGTTATTTTAAACATAAGCCACCTCATTAGAATTTTATGACTTTGTTATTTAAAAATATATTTTTTACCTAAACATTTTTTTAAATGTTCTCTTAATTCTTGATCACAAGCATAAATATATAATCCATTAACCCCTCTTGTCATAAGAACTCTTAATTCATTATTCAATAATTTCTCACCAAATTTTCTGTATTCACCATTCATTAATTTTCTATTTCTTGTAGCTTTATCATTGCAACTATTTTCAGGGCAAAAAATTAATTTATTATTTCTGTATTTTACAGAAGGACCTATTATAACACCAACATAATTTAGATCAAAACCTTGAATTGTAAAAATAGAACCTATTTCATCTATTGTTTGGGGTTGTTCAGCCCAACTTAAATTTTTAATTTTCTTATTTTTAATAGTTGTATAATTTTTAGCTATTTGATAGTTCCACGGTTTATGCCAATTATCAATGGTTACTTCCCAAAATTTACCGTTATTATATTTGTTATTATTATAAGGCCAATCATATGTTGCTACCATTCTAGATAAACAATATTTACTATTTTTAGCTTTCCTTTTTATTTCTTTTTCCAAAAGTAATGGCGTATCAAAAGCTTTAATATCATAATTTCCTAAATTTGTTGGTAATTTTTTTATTACTCTATTTATAGTAAAATCATCTATCCAATTCAAAACTGTATCATTAGCATGAATTCTTAATTGCTTAAATAACTTTCTATAAGTATTACTTTTTTTTGCTTTATTAATATATTTGTTTAATATTTTATATTCCCAATATTGTTCAGTAGATAATACTTGATTAGGATCATACATAACTATTGTTACTTTAGATATTTCCATTATATCCTGTAATTGATTTTTTCCAGTATATGATTGTTTACCTTGAGTAAGTAAAAGATGGGCTTCATCAATAAAAACAACATCTACATCATCCCTTTTATTAAATTTATTAATAAAAGATGTAGGTTTATAAACAAGTTTTTCGTTATCATTTAAACATAATTTATTAAAAATGTTATTGTAAACATTTAATTGTTCATTATGATTGACTAATAAGTAAAAATTTAATTTTTTTTCAATTGTATTTTTATTATCTTTAATTATAGCATCTTTCATGCAACACAATTCATAAAAAGTACTACTATTTAATACTGTTTTTCCAGTTCCAGCTTCACCCTCTATAAAAATTAATTGCCTCTTTTTTTCAGTTACTAATGTTTCAGCTATTTTATCTATAATTAATTCTTTTAACATTTTTTGATCATAAGTCAATTTGTGTAAAGGAGAAGATTTAAAAATAGATGAATCTACAACTTTACTTTCCAATGGAAAAAGCATTTCATTATCAAATCTCAATTCTTTCCATATTTTATTAAAAATAATATCAAATTCATTTGATGTATAATATTGGTTTTGAGGGTTGCTTCTAGCATTATGAACTTTTGATACATTATCAACACCAGTTAAATAATGAATCAGTTTATTTTCTATATCTAATGTTAAAGATTTGTTAAAATGTTCGTGTCCTATAATATATAATTCACTTTTATCATTATTAATATGAACTTGCCAATTACCATAAATTTTACCATCATTATAATGTTCTCTAGTTCTATCAAAAATATTATTTGATTCCCCAACATATACTTCATACATATTATTTGAATTCTTCCAAGCATGAATGTAAACAACAGGATATTGGATTATGTAATTTTTATTCTTTTCATTTAAAAATTCATTTTCCATTTTTTTCAAATTAAAATCATTATCTACTATTTTTTTTATAATAGGTTTTGTAATTTTATTCATAAAAACTCCTAAATTAATTTATTGTATTTTGTGCTTTTACCTTTAGCTTTTTCCACAGGATATTTTTTTGCTGTTTTTTCCATTTTAGTTAAAACTATTTGTTCAGGATTTAATTTTAATTTATCAGCTAATAATAAGCAATAATTTATAACATCTGCTAGTTCTTCTTCTACTTCATTAATGTCAAATTCATTATTCCATTGAAAACATTCTAATAATTCACCAGCTTCAATAGAAATACTTTTTGCTAAATTTTCTGGTGAATGAAACTGATCCCAGTCTCTTTCTTCATTAAATTTAATTATTTTATTAATTAACTCTTCCATACTACCTCCTAAAACAATTCTTTAACAATCAAATCTTGTGAATGTAAATTATTATTTTTACCTAATAATAAATTTTCATAAAATTTAATTAAATACCTTTTATCCTCTTTTATATTTAAATAATTATTAAAATAATTACTTCTTACTAATGCATTTCTAAAATAAACTGATTTATCTTTAAATAGTGTATTATCAACATTATAACCAAGACTAATTAAATATTTTTCTATAAATAATGCTGTTGTTCTAGTGTTCCCTTCTCTAAACGGATGTACTTGCCAAATATTTGATGAAAAATTAGTTATATTATTAATTAATTCAACAATACCCATTTCTTTATAATTCTTTTCTTTTTCTAACGATATATCATACTCCAATGATTCTTTTAATGTTTTTGAGTCTCCATAAGCTACCGAATCATTATTTAATATTTTTTCATGCTTAGAAAAATCTATTTTTCTAAATTCTCCAGCAAATTCATAAACATCTTGAAATAAATATTTATGAATATATTTTAAATAATCTACAGATAATTCAAAATTATCAATTTGCAATAATTCTACAATTCTAGTAGAAACTAGATCACATTCCATTTCATTATGATTTATATCGTTTTGTTTCTCTTTTTCATTATAGTATTCTTTTAATTTTTTTTCTACTTGTTCTATAGTAAGATTCCCCTCTACATTATCACTAACAAGTCTTTCAAAATATTTAGAAGGTTTTAAATTATCTACTTTTTGAAGCCCAATAGCCATATCCCACTGTAATTGTTTAATATAACCCTTAGATTTTACTTGTTCAGTATATTCTACATTACTAGAATCTAAATCTTTTTCACTCATTAAATACCTCCTATAAAACTATAACTTTTATTATATGTAATCTTATTTACCATAAATTCTATAATTAGTAGATACTAGTTTAAACTTACTTTTACAAAATAAATCACTAGCTTTAATAACTTTTACTTTTCTTATACTATTTTTACAATTATAAACTCGATATATAAAATAATTATCTTTATGTTTTTTAGCAAATTCTATTTCATTTGATGAAATTTCAATTGGAGTGCTTTCATCACCTTTAGTTGATTTTACTTCAATATATTTTTCAATAATATTACCTTCATTATCTATATAAAATGATTTAATATCATATCCTTCATCATCCTTTTTATTGTCAAAAAATCTTTTCATTTCTTCAACTAATTCGTTAATTTTTAATTTCATAACTTGCTTTATTTCATGATCTAAAATGTCTTTTTCCGTAATTTCTCCCTGAGCTGTATTAACAATTGCACGAGTTACATAATCTATTTTTCCTTTTCTTAATTGTTTATCATAATCCTTTTTATTATATTTTTTTATTTTAATTGGATCATCAACAAAATCTAATTTTCGCTCTTTTTTGGATTTTTGTTCTAATTCAGCAAATAATTTTTGAATTTTCTCATATTCTTCTTTACTGTAAACTAATTCTTCAGTGGAATTTACTAATTTTAGAGGAAATTTATATACTAATCTATTTTTTTCAATGTCTTTATAAGGCTTTCCATTAAGAGCAAAAACTCCTTCAAAATGAAACTTTAATTCATCATCCTTAGAAAATAAATAAATTGGTAAATTATCTTTACTAGAATTTGCCAAAATTAAATTATTACCTTCTAATTTTTGATCACCAATTTTACCTTGACCAGTATAAATTATTTCTCCGTCAGCAATCTCTGAATCTTCATAAAAATCGTTATTACTCAATATTAAAACAATAGAATATGTTTTATTTGATTTCATTATTCCTGACATTCCAGATATTTTAAATAAATTTAATAATTCTTCTCTTGTTAAAATATCACCTATTTTTAAAAACGACATACGAACAATATTTTCGTAAAAGCAAGATTTCCATAATCCTGATCCTTTTTCTTTTAACATAAATAATTCGTCTTTATTATTAAAAGCATCAGATTCTTTACAGTTTATTTCAAGTCTTGCTCTAATAGATGCACCATTATTGGCATTTTTTTTATTTGTAATAATTTCCATCTCTTTATATATATCTGATAAGTGAATGTATTCTGGATAATTATTACGATATAAAGTTGCAAATATTCTTAATAAATTTTCTTTCATAAACACTCCATTAAAAATCTAATTTAACTAATTATTATGGTTTTAAAGCAGTTATAGGAATTACATATACTCCATCTTTTCTTCGATATGCATAATCAATCATTCCACTTATTACACATAAAAATTTAGGCTGTATCTCACAGCTTTTTGAAAATTTCAATAAATTATTTGAAGCTTCATCTATTTTTCCTACTCCTAATTTTACTTCTATAGCACCATAACTACCATCTCTTAATTCAACAATGGCATCTACTTCTTCTTTAGTATTATTATCATGGAAATGATAAATATGGCCACCTAAATATTCAATATATATTCTTAAATCTCTTATAACTAATGATTCAAACATAAATCCGAATAATTCTAAATCATTTATTAATTGTTCTTGTTTTAATCCTAAAACTGCACATGCTAAAGAGGGATCAACATAATGTCTTTTAACGGCTTTTCCTACTCTTACACTAGATCGAATCTTTTCAGAATATGGTAATTGATCTTGAAGTAAATGAATATTTTTTAATACATTTAAATAATCTAATACTGTATTTCTACTTACTTTATAATTTTCTTCATTTGTATAATCATCTATATCACTTATTAATTTTTTATTGGTTACTATTGTTGATTCATTTCTTGCAAGTGATCTTAATAACATTCTCATTTTTTCTTTATCTCTAAATACGCCATCATAATTAATATCATGGTCAAGAACATCATTTATGTAACTTTCAGGTAGTTTATAATAATTTTTTTTATCATACTTTAAACTAGCTGGCCATCCACCCCTTATGATTAAGTCAGCAAGAATTTCAATAGTTGGTTTATTTTTTAAATTAATTGCTACATTTTTATTATTAAATAAATCCAAAAGAGAAACTAACCCTTCCGAATCATTTGATTCAAATAAAGACATAGTATACATATTTAATTTATAAATTCTTCCTGCCCCAGAATGAAAGATATTTTCTGGTTTAGCTGGTACCGAAGAACCAGTTAATATAAATTTACCACTTTTTCCATCTTCATCACACTTAGTTCTCACATCATCCCATATTTGTTCGATAGATTGCCATTCATCAATTAATTCGGGATATAAATTTGTATAAATTAATTCTCTATTTATTAAAGCTTTTTGATAATCAGAATTAGGATTATTAGATTTAGTTAATAATACATATGAGTTAGCATGATTTAAAGCCGTCCATGTTTTACCACAATATTTAGGCCCTTCAATACTTATTGCTCCAAATAAGTCTAGTAACTCATCTATTTCATCGTCAACTAATCTTTTTGTATAATTTTCTCTAGTTAAAGCCATTTATATCCCACCTTTCAATTATAAATATACCATATTACTAATTTCTTTTCAACACAAGTTGTGCAAATAACATAATTTTCATTGTGCAAATCGCACGATTTTTATTGTGCAAATAACATTTAATTTTTATAACCTAAATAAATATTTTTAAATGCTGTAGTTGATTTCATAAAGTAATCATTTATTTTTTTAATATTAAAGCAAAAATTAAACTTTATCCAATTAATTTTTATTTATTAAATTAGCTTTAATTGTTATACATTAATCACACAATGATTATCCCCACCTCCGGCATTTATGTGATTAGAAACCAATATAACATCATTACCATTTCCATAAAAACTTTGAGCTCTTTTTGGTCTTGTATTAGAATCTAGCGTTTCATCACTAGTTCTAGTCATACTACTATCTATTCCTAAATCATCAAATCTTTTTTTCATATACTTACTAATCTTTAAAGTATAATCTTTTTCTGTTATTCCATTTCCACTTGTGCCTGGATCACTACCTCCATGTCCAGCATCAATTACAACTTTTTTTGTAGCTCTATCATCCATGTTTATCACCTATTATAAGGTATGAAAAGTTATTAATTTAGTGAATTTTTATTTTTAGATAATTCTAGTAAAAAATCTTTCAAATCTTCAATTTTTTTCGTAGTTTTAAAAGATTTTGTATTTTTTTCTACTATATATATAGTAGAAGGAGGTGATAATCAATGCAAATATTAAGTGATAATGATCTTTTTAATATTAATGGCGGTTCATCAATAATAGTTTGTACGTATTATGGATTAATTAAAATTATAAGATGGATTTATAAATTAATAAGTTAAGAAAAGCAGAAATTAATTTTTCTGCTTTTCTGCTTTTTCGTTATTGTAATTAAGTAACTTATCGCTCACTGCATATAAAATATAAAAAAGTAATAAATTTGTGAAATTTATTACCTTAAAATTACTAATTTTTAACAGCAACAGTTATATTTGAATAATCATATTTTATTTCATTAAGTATTTGCAAAAGTAAATTCATCAAAGTTTCTACATCATAGTGAGTTTCTACATATAAATTATTAGCAATTTGAAGAGGCCTAGACATATCATTAGGATTATCAGACAATCTGTTTCTTGTATGTCCCAATAAATGGTTACATAATTTTTTTGCTTTAGACATTCTGTTTTTATCTTTAACTGCATCTTTTAAAATTATCTCAAATGCTTTTTTCCAAGTAGAGACAGTGTATCGATTACCTCCTATAAGTACTGCTACAATTTTTTTACCTTTAAAAATCTTAGTGTTAGAAAGAGGATATTTTATTTCATATTCATTGTTTTCTACAAGTCCTTCTTGCATTTTAGAAACATCTTTAATAATTTTATCAAAAGTTTCATTTACCATTAATATCATTTCTTCTTGTTTTTTTCTAATTTTATCTAAAATATTTGTCATTTACACCACCTAGTTAAATTGTAGCACGTGCGGCACGATATGTCAACTACAAATTAACACAAAATAATTAAATTAAATATTTTCCCAAACAAAAAAAGGCTTTTTTAACCTTTTTTATCCCTTAATAGAACTCTTTCTTTTTAATATAACTAATCCTGCACTACCTAGAGCAATTAATCCACAAAATAAACCTAAATTTATATCTGATGTAGGTGGATTTTCGGTTTCAGGAGGATTTTCAACTGTATCAGTTGGTTTTTCAGGTAAAGTTGTATAAATATCAACCCCATAATTAGCTTTAATATTACATGCCCATAAATATCTAACATCAGTAGCTTTATCGGCATCTGCTACTTTTAATTCTACAAAATCTGTTGTTCCCAATTCTTTTCCATAATCTAAAACAGTAAATTTTACTTTAATTTTATCATTTTCCTTTTTAAATTCCCATTTATATGTGTACACACCATCTGCATCTATTGTAGCAATAGGATTTTTACTTGCCCAACCTGCCGTTAAAATAAATTTATCTCCACTTTTTTGTGTCATTACAACTGCTTCTGTTAAATACTCTGGATCTTTATTACTTTCTTTCTTATTTAACGCCACTGATAATTCAAATAATTCAGAATTTTGATAATTATCTAAATTAAGTCCAACATATACTTCTTCAGTTATTCCATCACTTATTTTTTCTTTACTTGCTTTATTAAATGGTCCTACTTTCATTCCTTCATCTTCTTCTTTTTCACCTTTAAGATTAGTTATATTTGAAGATATTTTAGTTTTTGTGCCATATTCCTCACCATCTTGCCAATCTTCAAATTTCCATACTGTTAATGCTTTTACTTGTAAAAGAGTAGAAAAAAATAATGAAACACAAATTAAATTACAAATTAAAAACTTTTTTAAAATAATAATACTCCTTTCTTTTCATTAAACTATATGTTTTAACTACTATTTTATAACAAAATATTTTGAATACATCAATATTAATTTACTTCATTATTTTGCTTTTTAATCAGTTTAGCATGTATCACAATTCTTTCACCTTGTCTATTTTTACAAGTTGATAAGGTAAGAAATTTATCATTAATATCCACCTCCGTATTAATTGGTAATATATTTCTATCTTTCATTGTATCAATCCATTTTTGTTTCTCAATGCTATTATTAAAATGAGATGTTATATAATAACTTTCACGTTCAATAGTATAAACAGAAAAAATTTGAAAAATCATACTTTCATAAAGAGTAGAAAAATATATTACATAATTATCTTTATTATTTTGCCATGACGACAATAAAACATTTCTTAACGATCCAAACATTGTTCCATCTATTCTGGCATGTCCATAAATAATTGTATTATCATCTAAATTTTTGATATTATTTCGATAATCCATAAATACCCACCCAGCACTATTTATTTTATTATCAAAAGAATGTTTTAAATAATATTCATTATCACTACTTTGAACTACTGGATAACTAATAAGTGTATTCTTAACATAAAGGAAAGCCACAGTATCTTTATTTTTATTTAATAAAGAAGAAAAATCGGCTTGATAAAAAGGAAAAGTGACATAGTAATAATAATTACTATTTTTATTTTGAGGAGGATTTACAAGTATTCCATTTTTATCATTACTATTTAAATTTATATTTTTTTCTATTTCTTTATTAATTTGCTTAATCTTATAATTATCATGATTCCATTTAAAAATAACATATAAAGAAACTAAAATAATACTTATACATAGTATTTCTAATAAAATTCTAAATAGTTTTTGTTTACCATTTTTATTTTTAGACTTTGCTTCTTTATCAAAGTATTCTTTAATAGTTAGATATTTTTTCACTTATAATCACTCCATAATACAAAGAAAAATATTTTTTTAACAAAAATTTTCTCTCAATTTAATAGTATTGACAATTATTTAAGGTTATACTATAATCAAATTAGCAGTTAAACAAATTAAGTGCTAAAGGAGAGATTTTTATGAAAGAATTTAAAGCAGAATCTAAAAGATTAATGGAGTTAATGATTAATTCAATTTATACAAATAAAGAAATATTTTTAAGAGAAATTATTTCCAATGCCTCAGACGCGATTGATAAACTTCATTATAAATCTTTAACTGATAAAAATATAAAGATTAATAAAAAGGATTTTTCTATAATAATCACCGCTAATAAAAAGAATAGAACTTTAAAAATATCTGATAACGGAATTGGTATGACTAAAGAAGAGTTAGAAACCAATTTAGGAACTATTGCTAAAAGTGGTTCTTTCGATTTTAAAGAACAAAATAAGAAAAAAGAAAACATTGATATTATTGGTCAATTTGGAGTAGGATTTTATTCAGCTTTTATGGTAGCTAATAAAGTAGAGGTAATTTCCAAAGCTTATGGTGAAGAAGAAGCACATTCTTGGACATCTTCTGGTATTGAAGGATATACAATTAAAAAATGTAACAAAGATAACTATGGAACTGATATAATATTAACTATTAAAGATGATGATGAATATAATCGTTACTTAGAAGATTATGAATTAAAAAATTTAATAAAAAAATATTCAGATTATATAACTTATCCAATAAAAATGGAAAATGGAACTGATAAAGATACAAAAATGGAAACGATTAATAGTTTAGTACCATTATGGCGAAGAAATAAAAAAGATATTAGTGATGAAGAATATGATACATTTTATTCTGATAAGTTTTTTGATTATGAAAAACCTCTAAGTCATATTCATATTAAAGCTGAAGGTACTATTGAATATAATTCTTTAATATATATTCCATCTCATGCTAGTTTTGATTATTATTCTAAAGATTATGAAAAGGGATTACAATTATATTCTAACGGTGTCTTAATAATGGAAAAATGTGCCGATTTATTACCTGATTATTTTAGTTTTGTAAAAGGTGTTGTTGATTCTTCAGATTTATCACTTAATATTTCTAGGGAAATGTTGCAACAAAATAGAATGTTAAAAACTATAGCTAATAATATTCAAAAACATATTAAAAATGAATTAATTAGTATGCAAAAAGAAAAAAGAGAGGATTATTTAAAATTTTGGGAAGCATTTGGATTACAAATAAAAGCTGGAATATATAATAGCTATGGAATGGATAAAGATGAACTTCAAGATTTATTAATGTTTTATTCTTCTAAAGAAGATAAATTAGTTACATTAAAAGAATATATAGACAATAACAAAAATGAAAAAGATATTTATTATGCCTGTGGAACTTCAATTGATCAAATTAAAACTTTACCACAAGTAGAGTCAATGATTCTTAAAGATAAAGATATTCTTTTATGTCCTAATTATTTAGATGAATTTGTTTTTAAAGTAATGATGAAATATGACGAAAAGAATTTTAAAAATGTTTGTTCAGATAATATAGATAATGAAGAAGAAAAAGAAGAACTTAATAATTTAAATGAATCATCTAAAGATTTATTAACATTAATGAAAAATGAAATTGATGTTAAAGAAGTTAAATTTACAAGTAGATTAAAAAATCATCCAGTATGTTTATCTACTGTTGGTGAAATATCTGTTGAGATGGAAAAAGTAATGAACGCAATGCCAACTAATGAACAAATAAATGCTCAAAAAGTATTAGAAATTAATTTCAATCATCCAATAGCTAAAAAACTTCAAGATTTATATAAAAATGATAAAGAAGAATTAAAAAAATATAGCAAAGTATTATATGCTCAAGCTCGTTTAATTGAAGGATTAAATATTGAAAATCCAACAGAAATAACTAATTTAATTTGTGATATACTAGTAAAATAAAAAATAAAGTAGACAATTTCATAAAAGATATGTCTACTTTTTTTAACTATTTAATTATTATTTTTAAAATTTTCATACCAACTGCTTAATTTATCTTTAGCATTATTAAATAATGAACTTCCTACCTTACCAACAATAGAAACTGCATTCTTTGTATAAAAAATAAATTCATCTTTATCATCTATTATTTCTTGATAGTATTCTTCTCCTAATTTTTCTTTAGCAAAATTTTTAATATTATTAGCACCATTTTTAATTACTTCACTCGCTTTAGCAAAAGCTTTGCTTGTTTTATCACTAATTGTTTCTTTATAATCAGGAATATGTTTTTCTATTTTATTATCTATTTTATTTATTAGTTCTAAAACTTTTTGTTTACCATTATTAGTTAATTCATCAAATGTAATACCATTTATTTCTCCATCATAAAATACAAAATCGACAAGAGTAATAAAAACCCCTTTAGCTTTATTCTTAACATCCTCAGTTGTACCTTCTTTAAGTAAATTATCAACATTATTATCAATATCTTCAATTGTATTTATAACAACTTTATCTTCATTTGAGTAAGTAATATTATTACTACTATTATCATTTTCTACATTATTTGAATTGCTATTATCTGGTATTATTGAATCATTTTTATTATAATTATCAGAAGGTTCATTATTATTTTTATTTTCATTATTATTACTGTTTATTTTATCACTAGCTATATTATTTGAACTTTGGTTAGTATTACTATTTTGTTTTGTTTCTTTATTTTGATTTTTATTAACTTCATTATTACTTATTTTACTATCCTCTTTAGTGTTATTATTATTTTCTTCACTATTTATGTCATCTTTATTAACATAACTTTCAGTTTCTACAGTATTTTTCGCATCTTCTGTAACTTTAATTGTATTCTTTTCTTTTCCACAACCTGTTAAAAATAATAACATTAAAATAACTATTAAAATTTTTTTCATAAACATCACGCTATATATATTATCATAAACTTTAAAAATTGTTAATTATATTTTAATTATATTTATTTAGTTATAGATCTTTATTTTTAAAAATAGCATATGAAATTATATATGAAATACTATATAACAAAATATTTAAAATTAAACAAATTATTAATGAATTATCATAAAGCATTTTTAAATTAATTTTTATAAATATTTCTGGAAATATAATAAAAGGAATAAATACTAAAAAACCTATAAACAAAAATATAATAATAGGAACAATAACTGCTTGCATTCTTCCTTTTTCAACACCCCATTTATAGATACATGGAATATCACAACACATTAAAAATGATGTACTAGTAAACGCTATTAAACTTATTTTAATTGAATCACTTAAATCAGGAATATTTTTTGTTATTATAACTGTTATTAAAATACTTATTAAAAAACCAAATATTAAAGAAGTTAAAGAATTTAATAATGAAAATAAATATTTAGATCTTACTAAGTCTTTTCTACTTACCGGTAAACTTAATAAATATTTTTCACTTTCTGACATTTCGTCATACGAAAAAGTTGATATACCATTCATACCAAAAAATATTAAAAATAGAATTGTTCCCGATGCTACCATATTATTTAGTGTAGAAGCAAGACCAATTAGAAAAATAAAAACAAGAATACTAAAAATAATATTTTTTTTATAACTTTTAAATACATATAAATCTTTTAACATTAAACCAAATAGTGTATTCATACTTTAACCCCTTTTATAAACATTAACATTACTTCTTCAATACTAGCACTTTTTATTTCACTAGTAGGATATTTCTTTTTAAATTCTTTTTTATTTGTAGTAAATAATAAATAGGCATTTTTATACTTTAAATATCTTTCATAATCTTTAATATCATATTTATTGAAATCTTCTGGTAAACATTCTAATATTCCAAAATCTTCTTTAAATTCTTTTTTAGTAATATTAAGTAAAATTTTACCATCATTAATAAAAATTATTTCATCAGCAATATAATCTAAATCTGTAGTAATATGACTAGAAATAAAAATAGAATTTTCACCATTTTTAACATAATCATTAAATATATCTAAAATTTCATATCGAAATACAGGATCAAGACCATTGGTCGGTTCATCTAATATTAATAATTTAGATTTATGAGATATTGCACATATAATTTTTATTTTCATTTTCATTCCACTAGAAAAATCTTTTAATACTTTATCTTTAGGAATTTTAAATTTTTTAATATATTTATAAAATAACTTTTCATCCCAAGTACTATAAAAATTTTTCATTAATTCATTAATATCATCAATATTTAATACATGAGTAAAAAAACTATCATCAAGTACTACTCCTATATTTTCTTTATCTAATTTTGTTAATTTTTTATTATTTTTACCAAAAATTTTTACTACTCCATTATCTACTTTAATTAAATCTAATATTGCTTTAATTGTCGTTGTTTTTCCACTTCCATTTACCCCTACAAAACCTAAAATTTTTCCTTTTGGTAATAAAATATTAACATTATTTAATTTAAAATCTTGATATTTTTTAGTTAATTTTTCTACTTCTAAATTGTATTCCATTAAAATCACCCAATTTATTTTTTATTTAAATAATAATAATCATCTTCATCTAAATCGACACCATCAGAATCTTCAAAATTATGAACATCGTAATTTCCTTTTCGAACTTCTTCTTTTTCATATTCATCTAAATTATTCCATTCTATTTCTTTTTCAAGTCTTTCATTCTTTTTATTTTTATTATCATCATCATTAAAACTAAAAATATTAAAAAAACCCATTTAAATCACCTACTCACTAAGGGAACTTGTCCCATCTAAATAATTAATATTAATCCCTGGTTGATTATTATAAACAAAAACATTAAATTCTATACCTTCTCCACTATCTTCAATAGAATATGCTTCAATTAAAGTTCCACTAGCAACTAAATTTTCTCCTTCAAAAATTGGTGTAACCCTATATAGCACATGATTTTTAGTTTCTCTAATATACTCAGCCACACTATTTTCAAAAGGCAACATTCCATACATATTCATATTTCTAGTACATGTTATTAAATTATTTTTATTATTATTTTCTCCTGTCAATTGATATCCTATTAAATGACAACGATTGTATAAATATTTCCCACTTACATTTTCATATTCTTTTTGAATGTATCCAGTAGGAACAATAGTAAGTTGTTTTCTTGGTTCTGTTGGCATAATATCTATACCCACATTTGCATAAGCTACGCCACATCTACCAAGACTATCTAATTCACTATAACTTTCAAATGATTCAGTAGTATATTCACTTGTTTTAAAATAGGGAATATTATGATTTACTTCAATATAATAACTTCCATTATAATCCGGAATATCTTCTAAAGAAAAAGTTTCATTATTATCATTTTCAACTATATTATCTTGAGGTTCATTATTTTCTATAACTTCATTTATATTTTCATTTGTTTCTTCTAATTTATTATTATTATTAACTTTAATACTTAAATATATTAAATAAAATATTACAATAATTAAAAATATTATTAACAACATGATTAATAAACTATATACCCATGTTTTATTATAATTTTTTTCTTTGTTCATAATAACCTCTTATTTTCTTATAATGATATTTTATCATATTTTTGTAAAACATGGAATTTATTATCAAAAAAAATATGAAACCATTTATTTCATATTTCTATACTTATTATTAAAGATTCTTATTGATACTACAAATGTACATATAATTGTAATTGTATAAATTATTAAAAAGATAAGATTCCATAATGTATTAATTAAACTATTTGTTGATAATATTTCAATATAATCAAAACCAATATCTCTTACTAAATTGAATGGTACTTTAATTAATATTAATAAAACCACTATATAAAGTATTTCTATTACCATTTTCTTTTTAGTTGCTTTTTCTTTACTTTTAAATAAATATATTAATTCATTAATTGCAGAAGTTAAATTATTAATTATTCCTCTATTTAATTTTGAATAATCAATTCCTCTTTCTAAATATATTTGCTTAGCTAATTCTGTAATATTTACATTATTATCTACTTTATTAGCATATTCACTTAATATTTTATTTCTTTCATCTTCTACAAAAAAACTTAATTCTTGACTTAATTTTTTTAATTTATCTTCATTCATAATATCATCCTTATATTAAAATTATATCAAAAATTTATTCTTTATACAAATAGTAATATATACTATTTCTTATTTATTTCTAAATAATCAGCTGGTACTTCAATATTATTTTTATCATACTCTTCTTTTAAACATTTCATAAATTCTCTATTAACACTAAAATGATGATCAGCTTTACAATTAATTTGTACTTTATATATATAATTATTACTATTTAATTTTTCAATTCCTAATAAAAGTATATTACCTTTTACTTCTGACATCTTTTCAACTTTTTTAGCTACATTATTTAAGATTTCTTCTAATGTAAGAAGAGATACTTTTTTACTAACAGGAATTTCTAAAAATAAGATTGTATCATACATACTATGATTTATTACACTTGTTATTGAACTATTATTTATAATCATAACTTCTCCATTATAAGATTTTATTTTGGTTGTTTGAAGACCTAATTCAATAACTTCTCCTCTAAAACCATTAATTGTAACAATATCTCCTTGCATATAATGATTATCAAAAATAATAGCTATTCCACTAAGAAAATTTCTTACTGTATCTTGAAAAGCTAAACCAATAATTGCTCCTGCTACTCCTAAAGATGCAATTATACTTGTTGTTTTTATTCCATAAACTTCTAATACTGCTAATATAAGAATAATAGCAATAATATATTTAATAACACTCTTGATTAAATTAACAATAGTGTTCTCTCTTTTTAAATGTAAATCACTTTTTTTATTTGTAACTTTGTTAAAAACTAAAGCCTTTTCAACAATTTTACATAAAAATTTATATATTAAAACTGCAATTAATAAGTAAATAATAGGTAAATAAACTTTAGGAATTAGTATTTTTTTTAACATATTTAATTTCCTTTCTTACTAGTTTTCTTTTTACCTTTCTTTTTATCTTCTACTACTTCAGCTTCGATAACAACATTTTCTCCTAATTCTTCATCAACTATTTTGAACATATTGCGATAAACAAAGTAACTAACAAAATCAATTACACCATATATCATCATAAATATTCCAATAGTAGATAAAACTAAATTTGATACTAATATAATATATATACCAAGACCAATTAGAATAATTCCTACTATTAAAAGAGAATAAAATTTTGAACTTCTATCTGTTGTATAAAAAGTTTCTACAATTCTACTTAATCCCGCTATTATAACCCAAGCTCCGACAATAAATCTTAATAATAATTCAATCGCAGAAGCTAGAAAAATAAATACTATACCTAATACAATCGCCGTTATTCCAAATGCTAATTCATTTTGATTAACAACTCCTAAATTTTTATTATGAATATAATAATTTACTGTTTTATAAAGCCCTATTAAAATTAATAAACCTCCTAAACAATATGATATAAATTTAACAACTGAATCTGGATTAATAAATAAAATTAATCCGATAATAAAAAATGTTATTGAACTCATTAATGAATACTTTCCTTGTACTTTCATAATACACCAACTTTCTATTTAAATTATACAATTGATTACTATTTTAATCAATTTAAAAATGTTGATAACTAATAAGTTTTCAACATTAACAAATTCTAGCAGTAGATTCAGCATTTAAATCTAAATCAGCAAATTCACCTTTTAAATATAAAGGATAAGCAGCTGCTCCAATCATTGCTGCATTATCTGTACAATAAATAAATTCAGGTAAATTTAGTGTAGCATTATATTTTTTACATAATTCATCTATTTTATTTCTTAAATATTTATTAGCGGAAACTCCTCCTGCAATAATAACATTTTTAATATTAGTTTCTTTTAAAGCTTTTTCTAATTTTCTTGTTAATTCCTCAACAGCAGTAGTTTGAAAAGAACAAGCTAAATTAGCTTTATTTATTTCATTACCTCTTTGTTTTTCATTATTAACTAAATTTATAACACTACTTTTAAGTCCACTATAACTAAAATTATATGAATCATCATGTGCTACTTTAGGAAGTTTATATTCTGGTTTACCTTCTTCTGCCAATTTTTCAATATTTGGACCTCCAGGATATTTCAACCCTAATACTCTAGCCACTTTATCAAAAGCTTCACCAATTGCATCATCTTGAGTTTCTCCTAGTAATTCAAATTCATAATCCCCTGTCATTTTAATAAGTTCAGTATGCCCTCCACTTATAATTAAAGCAAGATTAGGGAATTCTAAATGATTATCAATTTTATTAGCATAAATATGCCCTATTAAATGATTTACTTTTATTAAAGGTTTATTATATACATATGATAATACTTTAGCAAATTCTACTCCGACTAAAAGGGATCCTAGTAATCCAGGAGCGTATGTTACTGCAATAGCATCAACATCTTTTATTTCCATTTTAGCTTTTTGTAAAGTTTCTTCTAAAACCATTGTAATATTTTCAGTATGCATTCTTGATGCTATTTCTGGTACAACACCACCATATTTAGCATGTGTATCCATTTGTGTTAATATCGTTAATGCTACTACTTCATTACCATTTTTAACAATAGCAATACTTGTTTCATCACATGAAGTTTCTACACTTAATATATAAATATCTTTCATATATATTTAACACACCTTTCTTAACGTTTATTTATTAGCTTATAATCTTTTTCATTATATAAGCATCTATGCAATTATAATATTTTTTTCTTATACTAATAATATTAAAACCCATTTTTTTATATAAATTAATTGCATTGTTGTTTTCAACTGATACCTCTAAAAAAATTTGACTATTTTGTTTAGGATAGTTATTAAAAAAATAATCTAATAATTTAGTACCAATTCCTTTTTTTCTATCTTTTTCATTTACATATATTAATTCTATTTCCCATGTATCAAATGTTTTTAAAACAATTAAAAATGCATTAATATTTAATTCTTCATTTACTAATATAAGATAATTACTATTTTTTATATAATCATCTATGTTGTAGGTATTTATAAAATTGGGATAATATAAACTTCCCATATTATTAATTACATTTATATCTTCTTTTTTAGCTATTCTTATCATTTTTCAACATCTAATTTTTTTACATATACAGGATTAACTTCATGAGGTACTAGTTCATCTTTTTTTAAGGCATATTCAATTATTTTTAAATAATCTAATTTAACTGTAGTATCAACTTGATAATTTTTACTATATTCTTCAAATTCTTTATTAGATAAATACTCATAATTGCCAATTAAATTATAATTATTATCAAAAATACCAATATAGTAACCGTTGTTATCACTAAAAGCCACAATTTTATCCTCGGCACTACTGCATAAAGCCATGCATTCTAATGAAGAAATAACTCGTATAGAAGTTTTTAAAGTAAAGGCAAGAGTTTTTGCGATTGTAACTCCTAATCTAACTCCTGTAAATGAACCTGGACCATTAACTACTATAAGTGAATCAGGAACTTTTTGATTCAAAATTTTTTTAATGGTAGGCATAATAAATTTACTAGTGGCCTTTTCATCACTAATTATTTTTTCTCTTATTATCTTACCATTTTCATATAAGATTATAACAACATCATTTAAATGAGTATCAATAAATAAAGTCATAATTACCTCCTATAAAACTGATTCACATAATTCTTCATAAACTTTACCATATGGTTTAAAGTATAATACTCTCGTATTTTCATCGACAATTTTAATCAATATTTCTAATCTTTCTTCAGGAAGTTCATCTTTAATTAATTCTGCCCATTCAATTATAGTAACTCCACCTTTATTATAATAATCTTTGATACCTATACTTTCATCTGCTTCATCAATACGATAAACATCCATATGATAAAGAGGTAATTCTCCAGAAGTATATTCTTTAATAATATTAAAAGTTGGACTAGTAATATTATCTTCTAAACCTAAAGCCTTAGCAAAACCTTTAACAAAAACTGTTTTACCACTTCCTAATTCACCGTCTAAACATATAACCATATTAGGGAATTTTTCGCTTTCTATATTCTCTGCTACATTTAACGTATCATCAATATTTTTTGAAATATATTTAAAATCCATATTATCACCTTTATTAATTATAAATAAAAAATAAACTTTAAACAAGTAGATTATTAACTTATTTAATTATAATCATGATAAGACTTAGAAAAATCCCTAATTATTTTATATTTTTACTTTTTTAAAATTAAAGATATGTCTTCTAAAGAAGAATTTATTAACAATTTATAATAAGCATTTTTATCAGTTAAATTCTTTTTAATAGAACCGTTTATTAAATTATTACGTATAACTTCAAAATTAATTCTAATATTTAATATTCCTTTTTTTGAGGATATTATTACTTTATCTCTATTTATCTTTAATAATTTTAGTAATGAATAAACAAAATCAATATCATTTTCATCTAATGACCTGTTTTTAGTAAATAATACTTTATACATATTAGTTAAAGAATTTCTATTACTTCCAAGCTCATTTAAATACATTTTTAAGTCAATACCATTTTTTTCTTTACTTTGACTAATAATATTTATAATTCCTTTTCTTTCACATAATCTTAAGATATATGTTGTTATGGATTGACTGTAACTCATATAACCAATTTTAGTTGCATTAGAATAAATTTCTAAATTTTGAAATAAATGAAACAAAGATAAAAAGAATACTAAAGCGGGATCACTATAAATAAGTGATTTTAAAATTAAAGGAATAGAAGTAAGATTTTGTTCAATAAAATAAACATCTTCTAATAACAGGTAAGAATATTTCATATTATGAATTAAATAAAATTCATTCCAAAAATCAAATGGTTTAACAACTTTAAAAAACATATTTATCACCTAAAAAAAAATAAAACTTAAATAATAAGTTTTATTATACAAAAAAACTGTTATATTTGTAAATTAAAATTTTTGCAAAAAAAAACTGGCGACTACCTATTTTTGCTTACACTATCGTCGGCGTATTAGTGCTTAACTTCTCTGTTCGGGATGGGAAGAGGTGTTTCCACTAAGCTATCGTCACCAATAAAGGATTTTGTCCTTTAAAAACTTGATAATGCTTCATCAAACAATTAAATAAATTAAAAGTTAAATTGTCGAATTATTAGTACTAGTCAGCTCAACGTATCACTACGCTTCCACCTCTAGCCTATCAACCTCATAGTCTATAAGGATTCTTAATTCATAAAGAATGGGAAAATTCATCTTGGAGGAGGCTTCCCGCTTAGATGCTTTCAGCGGTTATCCCGTCCATACATAGCTAC
>CANQAK010000009.1 GCA_947589495.1 uncultured Bacilli bacterium
ATAAAAAAATATTAAATAGAAAGGGATCAATCAATAAGAAATTAATTAATATTTCTATAAGATTGATTATACGTGATGTATATTGAAGAAAATTTTAAAGAATTCTATTAAATGTAACTATTGTGGAGATGTTATTGTTTCAAAACATACGCATGATTTTGTTTCTTGTAAATGTGGTAAATGTAGTGTTGATGGGGGAAATAGTTATTTAAGAAGAATATACACCAATTCTCCTAATGATTATCAAGAATTAAGCGAAGTAATAGAAGATGATGATGAAGAACTAATTATTTATGACTAAAAAATATCAAGACCATTAAGTATGGAAATAGAAGAGCATCAAGATTTGTTATGAAGTGTTAAATAAAACTTATATAAAAGATTTTAATTTTTATGAATTGTTCCTTTTAACATACTAATAGACATAATTGTATGTAGAAAGAAACAAATAAAGAAGAATAAAGAATAATGAAATAATTTATAACAGAGTTGATTGGACAATAAAAAATATTATATAATTAGGCTAGTAATAATTGTTGAAATTTTCTTTATTTTTGAATAAATATATAGTAAATTACAATGAATTTAGATAATTTGTTGTATAAAAAAGTGGTGATAAAAATGGATTTAAAACAAGAGAAAAATGATAATATTTCAAAAACTTTTGAAATAACTTTAGGTATTTCATATGAAGAATTTGAAAAATTAGATCCCGATGAACAACAAAAACTAATTGCAATGCACAGAAATAAAATAAAAAGAAATTCTGATGAAGTAATTGTTATGATAGGTTCAGGTGAAAATTCATTATTTACTAAAGTAAAAAAAGGAGAAACAGTAATGATGGGTTCAGGAGAAAACTCTTGTTTTGTAAAAGCAGGTATTAGTCCTGAAGAAGAAAGACAAGAATTAAATAAAAAAATAGATGACATGCTTTATAATAGAACTGATGGGTTTGTAAAGAAACTACAAAGACGAATTAAAAATAAAAATAAGCAATTTTAATTTCATCGAATTTGATGTGTTTAAAAATGAATCGGTAACAAATACTTTGTAATTGATGCCAGAAATGGATTGTAGCAATAAAACGACATTGCTTTTTAAAACTTCAAATAATATTTTTATAAAGATGAGAAATTAAATGAAAATAGCACAAGTGCAAAAATAGAACATATTGGTAACAAAGGAAAACAAACTTATAATACAAAACATTATAATTTAGATATGAAAATTAATGAAACTTATCTATATAAAATTGAATTGTGAGTTAATATTTTTTTCATAATTTAATTATGTTTTTTAATTACTAAATTTAATTCTCTTGAAATTTGTTTTTCATCATAATTTATTAATGTTAAATGTTCATTAAGCGCTCTTATAAAATCTTGATTAGCAGACATTTCTGCAATATTTTTAACAAGTGGTATTGTTGCAATGAAATTAGTTCTTTTTATACCAGGCGTTTGTAAATCATAAATAGTTGTTTTTGTTATATCATCATATAATTTTTTTCTTTCTGTAGTGGAACAATATTGAGATATTGTATACTTTTTAATATTAGTAGGCATATAAATGCTATAATATAATTCTTTATCAAATTTCATTAAAAGAGATGGATCATATACATAATCACCAATTTCAATCCAACCATGTCCTTCATTTTCTTTACCATAATCTAATTCTAAAGTCTTATGGAATCCTCTACATAATAGAGATTCAGGAAAACAGAAAAACATAAAAAGACTTCTATCATAACATTCACCAGGCATACCAGGTAATGGTTTTAAATATTTAATATGTAAAGATATTGGTAGTCCATTGAAGAATGTGTGACTCATTTTTTCATAAAATTCTTCATCAAATGGAACTATTTTTTTATTAATTAATCCTTGATTAAATAATAAAGTAGTCTTTTTTTGATATAATTGTTTTTTAATTTTTTCAAACATATTATTTTTTCAACCCCAATCTTCTCATGTCTTCATCTACTTTTTTACAAACTTCATCATAATTAACTACTTTTTTGAAATATTCAATTTCTTTTTGTAAAGCTTCTAATCCTAACATAGAATACATCTCATTTGGACTATCATAAGTCATTTCAAGCATTGGTAATATTAAAGGTAAAGCGTATTTATCTCTTTCTATATCTTCAGGATAATAATAATTTTCATCTTCAACAAATTTAATGATTGCATCTTTATTATTAATTTTTCTTATTTTAGGATTTTCCATTAACCAATATATATTTTTATCAAATACAAATCCTACTGATGTATCAATTATAAAATGTTTACCTTTTTGAGAAGTTACTTCAACAAAACAATGGTCTGCATAAAAAGGATTATTAGGATCTATGTAATGAGGATTTAATCTTATACTATCTACTGATGCATATATAAGTTGAACATCTTCTTTATCATCTAAAAAGGCCCTAGACATTAAAAGTGCTCTATCATAACAATGCCCATTAGACATTCCATTTGATAATAACAATATTGATGCTGGTATACCTCCATAATATATAGTTCTTAATTTTTCTATTAATTCTTTATTATATGGAGTAATAAATCCATGTTTTAATCCCCATAATAATAATTTTTGGTATTTATAATTGTGTAAATTCCATTTTGCTTTTTGCCATTTTGTTTCCATTTTCAAACTCCCTTTTTTGAGTTACTGTATATAATAGCATAAAATTTAAAAAATGATAAGAAGTATAAGATAATAATTATTTAGTTTTTAGTACACAAGAAATAATTAAAATCATATATTAAACTGAAGGAGTCTAATTTATATGAATAATTATGATAAAGCTTTACAAAAAGTTAAATGTGCTAATAAATTATATAATAAGACATACTACTGCTATGGTCCGACTGGACCAGCTGGAAAAGGTCTTACTATATTAGGAACATATGAAACTATTGATGATTTAATTAAAAATCATCCTACTGGTAATTCAGGTGATAACTACATAATTGATAACAACTTATATATATGGAGTGAAAATAATAAAACTTGGCAAAATATAGGACCAATTGTTGGTCCTCAAGGAGAAATAGGTCCAACTGGTCCACAGGGAGAACAAGGTGTGCAAGGAGCCCCTGGTGAAAAAGGAGAACAAGGAGTTCAAGGTCCCCAAGGTATTATGGGTCCCCAAGGGGAAATGGGTATTCAAGGTTTACAAGGACCTATTGGTCAAGCGGGTCCTCAAGGAGAACAAGGCGATATTGGTCCAACCGGTCCTCAAGGTTTAATGGGGCCAATGGGTCCAGCAGGAACACCGGGAACAAGCGTTACCATTTTGGGTTCATTCGATACGTTAGAAGCTTTAAAACAAGAATATCCAACTGGTAATCAAGGTGATTCTTATTTAGTTGGTCCAAATTTATATGTTTGGTCAGTAGACCCAGAAGGATGGAAAAATGTTGGAGAAATAAAAGGCCCTAAAGGTGATGTTGGTGAGCAAGGAATTCAAGGTCCGCAAGGAGAACAAGGTGAAAGAGGCCCTCAAGGTATCCAAGGCCCTCCAGGAATACAAGGTCCACGCGGTGAACAAGGTATCCAAGGTGAACCAGGTTTGCAAGGAGAACAAGGAATACAAGGCCCAGTAGGACCCCAAGGTATCCAAGGAGTTAAAGGAGATACTGGTCCTCAAGGCCCAAAAGGTGATCAAGGTGAAGTAGGTCCAATGGGTCCTCCGGGTGAAAGAGGTCCCCAAGGAGAACAAGGCGAAAGAGGTCCTCAAGGTTTACCAGGGGATATGGGTTATCCAGGGTTACCGGGTCCCGAAGGCCCACAAGGACCGCAAGGAATTCCTGGCCCTTTAGAAATTCCAAGTGCTTATTTTATGACGGCAAATGATGAACTTGATCCTTTAGGAATTACAATTAATGCTGGAGCAAGAATTCCAATAGAAACTAAAATATATGATATGAATGAAAATTTTGAATTAAGTGAAGATAACACAATAACAATTAAAAATGGTGGTGTTTATCGAGTTGATATAATGGTTGAAGCTTATGCTGCCAAAGCGGCAATATATCCAGGACAACAAGGTGTAATTGGTATTGGTTTAAAAAAGGTTGGTGAACCAACTATTTATGTTGGAGGTAGCACTTGGGATTATCAAGAACCTGTAACTAGAATTATGGCTCATGGAATCGTTACAACTGTCTTAAGTGATGATGTTTTTGAGTTAGTTAATACATCACAAGAAGAAATTCATTTAGTAAGCCCTAGTAGTAATACTTTAGTAAATAATTCCTTTTTTGCTAACCCAATTGTTACCATGGTTATCGAAAGATTAAAATAATATTTTAATGAGTCATTGTTATTTTTAACTTTTTACTTTATAATAAACTTACTAATTTACTAATGTAAAAATATAAGTTGAGGGATTAGTTTAATGACTATTGAAGAAGAATTATTTAAAAAATGTAAATTTGATTTTAAAAAAGCCATTAAATATGGATTTAAAAAAGAAAATTCTTTATACCAATATTCTAAAAATATTATGAATAATGCTTTTAGAGTAGAAGTTGAAATAAATGATTTAGGAATAGTTAAAGGTAGAGTTATCGATTTATCTTTCATAGAAGAATATAATAATTTTCGTATAGAGGGAAATACAGGTTCTTTTACGAGTCAAATTAGAGAAGAATTTATTACTCTATTAAAAGATATTAAAAATAATTGTTTTATTATAGAAAATTTTATCTATGAACAATCAAATAGAATAGCAACAAAAATAAAAGAAAAATATGGAGATGATCCAGAATTTGAATGGGAAAAATTTCCTGGGTATGCCACATTTAAAAATAAAGATAGTAAAAAATGGTATGGTATAATAATGAATCTTGATATAAATAAATTAGATACAAAATTAAATGGAGAAGTAGAAATCATTAATATAAAATTAAATCCAACTGAAATAGAAGATTTATTAAAAATTGATGGATTTTATCCTGCATATCATATGAATAAGAAAAGTTGGATATCCATTATATTAAATAATACTTTAACAGATGAAAAAATAATGAACTTAATTGATAAAAGTTATACATACACAATTATAAATCAAAATAAAGTTAAAAATACATGGATTATACCTGCAAATCCCAAATATTTTGATATAGAAAAAGAATTAAAAGAAAAAAATACAATAATATGGAAACAAAGTACAGATATTAAAATAAATGATATTGTTTATGTATATGTAGGACATCCTGTCTCATCAATTATGTATAAATTTAAAGTAATAAAAGTAAATATACCTTATAAATATAAAGATAAAAATATAGAAATTAAAAAGATTATGAAAATAAAGTTAATAAAAAGATATGAAAAAGGAAGATTATCATTTACTAAATTAAAAGATTTTGGAATAAATGCCATTAGAGGTCCAAGATATATGCCATTATCTTTAAAACATTATATAGATGAAATTAACTAATTATTCATTGTATTTTTTCTTTTATTTGCATTATTAATTTATTCAATGATATACTTATATTAAAGCAATAAAAAAGAAAGGTTGTAATTTATTGTTAGCGCATGGACCTAAATGGTTGACGAGGATGGTAGTTGTCGATATTCAGCGGATGCTATCACGGATTTATATGTTCGTTAAATATACTCAAAAAACAAAATCAATATTGTAACAAATAGTATATTAAATATAATAAGGAGAAATTTATAATGTGTGGAATTATTGGTTATATTGGTAAAGATAAAGCTTTACCGAGAATTTTAAATGGTTTAAAATTCTTAGAATATAGAGGTTATGATTCTGCTGGAATAGCTTATGTTGTTAATAATAAAGTGGAAATAAAAAAAGAAATAGGAAGAATAAGTTCATTAGAAAAAGAAATTAATTATGATACAGAAACATATATGGGTATAGGGCATACTAGATGGGCTACTCATGGAGAACCCTTTAAAATTAATTCTCATCCTCATCAAGTAGGTAAATTTACTGTAGTTCATAATGGTATAATAGAAAATTATGCTAAGTTAAAAAATAAATTAGAAAACATGAATATTACTTTTAAATCTGATACTGATACAGAAGTAATACCAGCTTTATTAAACTATTATTATAGTAAAGAAAAAGATATATTAAAAACTATTAAAAAAACTATAAATGATTTAGAAGGCAGTTATGCTTTAGGAATAATATGTGATGATGATTATGAAAATATTTATGCAGTTCGTTTTGGTAGTCCATTAATAATTGCTAAAGATAAAAATGGTAATTTTATAGCTAGTGATGTACCTGCCATATTAGCATATACAAATAAATATATATTATTAAATGAATTAGAAATAGCTAAAGTAAGTAAAAATAATATTGAAGTATATAATAAGGATTTAGAATTAGTAAGTTATGTAGAAAAAATCTTTGAAGGTAGTCAAGAATCTGCATTACTAAATGGATATGATCACTATATGTTAAAAGAAATAAATGAAGAAGATAAAGTTTTTTTAGATACTTTTAATTACTATGTTCAAAATGGAAAGTTTAAAAATACTATGCCAGATTTTAAAAAATATAAGAATATTCATATAGTTGCTTGTGGTAGTGCCTACTATGTAGGAATAATTGCCTCATCTATTATAGAAGAACTTTGTAATATACCTGTTTATGTAGAAGTAGCAAGTGAATATCGTTATAAAAAAGTATTTTATGATAAAGATACTTTAGTAATTATAATTAGTCAATCTGGTGAAACTGCTGATTCTCTTGCAGCATTAAGAAAATCTTGTGCTGATAATATAGATACTTTAGCTATAGTAAATGTAGTTGCATCATCAATTGCAAGAGAAGCAAAATATGTTTTATACGTAAAAGCAGGTCCTGAAATAGCAGTAGCAACTACTAAAGCTTTTTTAGCTCAAATAACTTTATTAATATTATTAGCTATTAAATTAGCTAAAAAAGATGCTTTATTAAAAGAATTTATTGGTTTAGAAAAATTAATTAAAAAATTATTAAATCAAGATTATAAAGATGTTGCTTTGTCTATTTATAAAAATAGTAATGTTTTCTTTATTGGCCGTGGTATTGATTATGGTATTTGTTTAGAAGGAAGTTTAAAATTAAAAGAAACTTCATATATTAACAGTGTTGCATTTCAAGCTGGAGAATTAAAACATGGTTCAATTTCTTTAATAGAAGTTGGTACTCCTGTTATTGGAATATGTACCAAAAAAGATATGAGTAAAAAAACTATTAGTAATATAAAAGAAGTAAAATCAAGAGGAGCATATGTAATATATATTACTAACGATACAGTAGTAGATAAATTTTATGATAAGTTAATTATTTTACCTGATGCACATGAAATAGTTATGCCTATACTTAGTGTTATTCCACTTCAATTAATCGCATACGAAGTAGCTAAATTAAGAGGATGCGATATAGATAAACCAAGAAATTTAGCTAAATCAGTAACAGTAGAATAATAATTTTAACTTGTAGTTTAAATTCTACAAGTTTTTATTTAAAGTTATTAAAAATAATGTATAATAATTTATTATAGGGAGTATTAAATATGGAATATAAAGATTTAGAATTTAAAAGTTGTTTACCAGAATATATAAATTATTTAAATAGTTTAAATAATAAAAAAGATATAAATAAATATATTACTTTTTCACCATATAATTGTAAACTTATCTTTTATTTAAATGATTTTGTGGGAGCATTTAGATTTGATTATGTTTTGGATAGTGATCCTTATATTGAAGTTTTTATAGCACTTGAAGAAAAGTACCGAGGTAAAGGTATAGGTAGTTATATTATTTATGATTTAATAAATGAATATTTTGAAAATAATCCTTCATGTTCTTATGCTCGTCTTTCTATTGATAAAAATAATTCTTCTTCTATTTATATGGCTTTAAAATGTGGTTATAAAGAAGATGAAGAATTAGAAGAAGAATTAAGAGAGTATAATGATTATCAAACTTTAATATATGTAAAACATAATCCTTATTTTAATAAAAAAAGTAATATTACTTTATAAAAAGAATAATTATAATAGTGATTTTAGTATTTATTCTATTTATGGGGGAATATATTTGAAATATAATGATAAAGTTATTTTAAATGAATTAGAAATATCTATTTGGAATGAATCTATAAAAAGTAAAACAAATGATTTATATGATATATTTAATATATCTAAATTAACTAAAGAAGATGTATTAAATTATATAACTAAGTATAATATACCTAGTTTGCCAAAATATGATGGTAAAAAAGAGGTAACTACTAAAGTTATAAATGAAATACTTAATAATAGAAATTTATCTAATATTCCAAAGGAAATAATACCTTTTAAAGGATTAATAGTTAGTAGAGCTAATTTAAGAAGTTTTCCAACTAACGTAAGCTTTTATGATAATCCAAATAAACAATTTGATCGTATTCAAGAATCAGAATTAGTGGTAAATACACCTGTTATCATTATTCATGAAAGCTTTGATAATAAATGGTATTTTGTAATAAGTCCTATATATGCAGGATGGGTTTTAAAATGTAATATAGCATTAGTAAAAAAT
Organism: uncultured Bacilli bacterium; assembly: GCA_947589495.1. Classification (GTDB taxonomy): domain Bacteria; phylum Bacillota_I; class Bacilli_A; order RF39; family UBA660; genus SIG200. The sequence goes on from CANQAK010000009.1 coordinate 8,572, forward strand.
GAAGATATGGATTATTTTATTAATAATCCATCATTTGGAGTAGTAATTGAACCATTTCTTTTAGCAAATAAAACTCTTTTAGATATGGGTGTTATTTTACCTATTTTAAATGAAGATGAATTAAATTATCAAATTATATTGCCAGAAAAAGGGAAAGATGAATATGTTTTAAGAAAAGAAATTTTAATTTCTAAAAATAAAGTACAAAAAAATTTTCTTCCCTATACTAAAGAAAATGTTATTAATAATGCATATAAATATTTAAATATACCTTATAAATGGGGTGGAAAAGATGATGGAGTAGATTGTTCAAGTTTTATTTTAAATATCTATAAAACTTTTGGTTTTATATTTCCAAGAAATGTTTCTAGTCAAAATAAAAGTATTGGTAAAATAATTTCTTTAGAAGAAAAAAGTAATAAAGAAAAGTTATCTATAATAAAAAATAGTGAACCAAGTTTAATATTTAAACCAGGGCATGTTATGTTATATATTGGTCTTATAAATAATGAACCATTTATAATACATGCCTCAGGAGATGAATTAAAAGTAACATTGACTAAATTAAAAGATACATATTATTTAGAATGTGCTAATAAATTAGTAACAATTACTAAATAGAAAAACTTTTAAATTATTTATTCATTTGATATACTTTAATAAAGAAAGAAGAATGAATATGATTGATGAAATAAATGAATTAAAAAATAATTTAGATATTATTGGGAGGTCTCTTTGACATTATTACTTTAAAAGAAACTTATAAAGATTTAGAAAAAAAAGTTAATGAAGAAGGATTTTGGAATGATTTTAATTCTGCTAAAGAGACCAATAAAGAATATGTAAGATTAAAAAAAATTATTGAAAATTATGATAATTTAAAAGATAGTATTGAAACACTTTTACTTCTTAAAGATGAACTACCTTTAGAACAAATAGAAAAAGAAATTAATTCATTAAAACTAATAGTAGATAATTTAGATTTATTAGTACATTTAAATGGAGAATATGATAATTTAAATTGTTATTTAGAGATTCATCCAGGGGCGGGAGGTACTGAATCTTGTGATTGGGCTAGTATGCTTCTTAGAATGTATGAAAGATTTTGTAATAAATATAATTATAAATATGATATTATTTATGAAACTCCCGGTGAAGAAGCTGGAATTAAATCAGCTTTAATGTTTATTGAATTTCCTAATGCTTATGGGTATTTAAAAAAAGAAAATGGAGTACATCGTTTAGTTAGAATATCTCCTTTTGACGCTGGTAGAAGAAGACATACCTCTTTTGCATCAGTTACTGTAACTCCTGAGTTTTCTGAAATACCTAATATTGAAATAAAAGAAAGTGATTTAAAAATAGATGTATATCATTCAAGTGGAGCTGGAGGTCAATCAGTAAATACCTCTAATTCAGCAGTTCGTATAACTCACTTACCTTCTAAAATAGTAGTAACATGTCAAAATGAAAGAAGTCAATTAAAGAATAAAGAAACTGCTTTAAAAATATTAAAAAATAAATTATATAATGCTTATTTAGAAGAAGAAAATGCTAAAAGAAATGCCTTAAAAGATAATAATAAAAATATTGATTTTGGTAGTCAAATTAGAAGTTATATTTTAGAACCTTATAAATTAGTAAAAGATAATCGTAGTAATTATGAAAGTAATGAACCAGAAAAAATTCTTGATGGAGAAATATTAGAAATGTTGAAGTTTAATTTAAAAGAGAAATCTATCGAAAAATAGATTTTTTTTATGAATTTTTTCAAAAATAAATTAATTACTTAGTATATAAAAAAATTGATGAATAAATAAAATTAATATAAAAAGAGAGAACTAAAAAATTAATTAAACAGTTAATAACAAATTTTAGATTGACAATTTTGATACGGGGGGGGGGTATAATATTTTTATAGATAGATAAAGTTTTGTATATAAACAATTGGTGTTATATGTAAAAGGGGTCTATCAAAGAAAATAGTAAATGGGAGGAGGGAAAAAAGTGGACAAGAAAAATACAATATTATTAACAGTAATAGCAGTAGCGACATTATTAGTAGCAGTAGTAGGTGCGACATTTGCATATTTTAGTGTAACAGTTACAGGTAGTGGTTCTAGTACTACAATTAAAGCTAGCACTGGTGAGATTGGGACAGTAACAGTAACAAACAATTCAAATGAATTAAATTTATTATTAACCGCAGCAGATATGGCTAAACCTGAAGAAGATGATATTAAATATTATGCTATTAACGGTACAAGTGATAATGAAGGTACTGCAACGGGTGGAAAATGGAAGAAAAATGTTGCTCCAGGTCTTGTAGTTAGTACTATTGCATTAACAGGAGTAGCTGATAATGATACTGTAAGTTGTTCGGTAAGTGCACAAGTTGATTTATCAGGAACAATGGTAGGAAATTTAAAAGAAGAAGATGCCTTTTTATCATTAAGTGGAATTGAAGGATTTGAAGGTGCCTCAGATTTAGATTTAAAGACTGCTTTTGAACTTAAAGGTAATGGAGATTCTGAAAGCGCTACTAAAACATTCACTAAAATTGGAAAATTAGATTTAAAAAAAGGTAGTCTTTCAGCAACATTAAAAGCAGATGTTTGGATTGTAAATAAAAAATCTTCTGGAGGAGATGCTCTTGAAGATACAGGTTTACAAAATAGCATTGCAGGTAAAAGTTTAGATGTAAAAATAACAACACAAGTAAGTGATTGTAGAACAACATCAGCTGCTGGTGAGTAAAAAACAAATATCAATTAAATTAAACACTTAAAAAGAAATACTATCTTCTAAACTTTTTAAATGTTAATAAAATTGATTAAATTCTTATCTAAGGGAAATTTATTTTCTCTTTTTTTGTATGAAAAAAAATAAATTAATTATTTAGTATATAAAAAAGTTGATGAATAAATAAATTAATATAAAAAGAAAAAACAAATAAATTAATTACAGTTGTTAACAATTTTGGATTGACAATTTTGATACGGGGGGGGGTATAATATTTTTATAGATAGATAAAGTTTTGTATATAAACAGTAAGCGTTATATGTGAAAGGGGTCTATCAAGAAAAATGTAAAATGGGAGGAGGGAAAAAAGTGGACAAGAAAAATACGATATTATTAACAGTAATAGCAGTGGCAACATTATTAGTAGCAGTAGTAGGTGCAACATTTGCATACTTTAGTGTAACAGTAAGTCAAGATGGTAATACAACTACAGTTACGGCAAAAGCTGGAGAAGTAGGTTCAGTAGCAATTAAAGGATCTCAAGATAGTTTTACACTTGAAGTAACAGCAGATGATATGGCACAACCTAGTATGGATACTAATTATTATGCTATAAAAACAGGTGATGAAGGGACAACAAGTTCATCAACACATGGAGGAAAATGGCATAGTTCACCTCAAGATTTACAAGTAGGAAGTATAGCATTAACAGGAGGTTCAAGTAATGAAGCTGTGGAATGTAATACCTCAATTTTAGTAAATGTAAGTGGAACTATGGCATCAAAATTGAAATCAGGAGATGCTAAGTTAACAATTTCAGGAGATGGTGCTGCTGGAATTGAACCAGGTGTAACAGATATTGATTTATATACTATAACAGAAGGTCAATCTACTGGAAATACAACATATACTGGAAAAGTTATATTGAATGGTCCTGAAACAACAAAAAATATTACAGCTCAACTATATTTAGTAAATAAAACAACAGAACAAAATGATTTGGCTGGTAATACTTTAACAGTTCAATTTACATTTAGTGCTACTTGTTCTATACAAAAGGCAGAATAATAAAATATCAATTGAAATCCATTTAAAAGAAATACTATCTTCTAAACTTTTAAATGTTAATAAAATTGATGTAAATTCTTATCTAAGGGAAATTTATTTTCTCTTTTTTTGTATGAGCAAAAGTATTTAAATTTTTTTAAGAAATAAATTAATTACTTAGCATATAAAAAATTGATGAATAAATAAAGTTAATATAAATAGAGAGAACAAAAAAATTAATTATAGTTAATAACAAATTTAAGATTGACAATTTTGATACGGGGGGGGGTATAATATTTTTATAGATAGATAAAGTTTTGTATATAAACAGTAAGCGTTATATGTGAAAGGGGTCTATCAAGAAAAATAGTAAAATGGGAGGAGGGAAGAGAGTGGACAAGAAAAATACAATATTATTAACAGTAATCGCAGTGGCAACATTATTAGTAGCAGTAGTAGGAGCAACATTTGCATACTTTAGTGTAACAACAAATACAACTGATGCAACTACAACAGTAACAGCAAATACGGGTAAAGTTGGTACAGTTACAGTTGCTAAAGCTGCTGGACCTTATACGTTATCTGTTACAGCACAAGATATGGCTAAACCTGAATTAAATGATATTAAATATTATGCTGTAGATGATAGTTCTAAAGATGAAAATACAACTGGTGGAATTTGGAAAAAAGATGAATCTCCAAATCTTTCAGCAGGAACAATAACTTTAAGTGATGCTGGAGAAAAAGATACAGTTAAATGTAGTTTTAGTGTAAAAGTTGATTTATCAGGAACAATGGTAGGTAACTTGCAAGAAGGAGATGCATTTATAACCTTATCAGGAATAAGTAGTTTATCTGATGCTACAGAAGTCGATTTAAAAACAGGTTTTACTCATACAACAGGTTCTGGTGATAGTGATACTGCAACACAAACATTTACTTCAACTGGAACACTAGATCTAACTATGAATGATTCATCAAAAGAATTAAAAGCAGATGTATGGCTAGTAAATAGTAAAACTGTTGATCAATCTTCTGCAGATCATAATTTGGCTAATAAAAATTTAACAGTTAAAATAACACCACAAATATCAGATTGTACAACAACAACTGTTGCTGGTGATTAAAAAATAAATATCAATTAAATTAAACACTTAAAAAGGAAATACTATCTTCTAAACTTTTTAAATGTTAATAAAATTGATGTAATTCTTATCTAAGGGAAATTTATTTTCTCTTTTTTTGTATGAGAAAAATATTTGAATTTTTTAATAAATAGTTTAATTATTAGTAAATAAAAAAAATGATAATCTATTTTTTGAATGATGAATAAATAAAGTTAATATAAAAAGAGAGAACAAAAAATTAATTAACAGTTGTTAACAATTTTAGATTGACAATTTTGATACGGGGGGGGTATAATATTTTTATAGATAGATAAAGTTTTGTATATAAACAAATAAGCGTTATATGTGAAAGGGGTCTATCAAAGAAAATAGTAAATGGGAGGAGGGAAAAATAGTGGACAAGAAAAATACAATATTATTAACAGTAATAGCAGTAGCAACATTACTAGTTGCAGTAGTAGGAGCAACATTTGCGTATTTTAGTGTAACAACAAATACATCTGATGCAACTACAACAGTAACAGCAAATACAGGAGAAGTAGGTACAGTTACAGTTAGTAAAGCAGAGGGGCCATATACTTTATCAGTAACTGCTCAAGATATGGCAAAACCTGAGGAAGGTGATATAAAATACTATGCAGTAGCTGATGGATCTAAAGATTCTAATACTACAGGTGGTGTTTGGAAAAAAGATGAAGCTCCTAATCTTTTAGCAGGTACAATAGCTTTAAGTGGTGCTGGTTCTAATGATACTGTTAAATGTGCTTTTAGTGTACAAGTAGATTTATCAGGAACAATGGTAGGACATTTACAAGAGGGAGATGCTTTCATTACGTTGTCTGGAATTGATATTTTATCTGATGCAACTGAGATTGATTTAAAAACTGGTTTTACTCACACTGTTAATTCTGGAGATAGCGATACTGCTACTAAAACGTTTACATCAACAGGAACATTAGATTTAACTGGACCTAGTGTTTCTAAAGAATTAAAAGCAGATGTATGGTTAGTTAATAAACAAAATACAGATCAATCATCTGAAAGCCATAATTTAGCTAACAAAACTTTAACAGTTAAAATAACACCACAAATATCAAATTGTGCAACAACATCATCTGCTGGTGATTAAAAAATAAATGTCAATTAAATAACAAATAAAAAGAAATACTATCTTCTAAACTTTTTAGATGTTAATAAAATTGATGTGTTCTTATCTAAGGGAAATTTATTTTCTCTTTTTTGTTTATAAAATAACAATAATTTGTGATTTTTTAGTGATAATTCTTGCCAAAAATAGACTCTTTAGATAAAATAAGCGTGTGATATTATGAAAGACACATTTTTATTTTTAGAAAATTTACTTGAAAATAATGATACAATTGTCATCGGAGTTTCTGGAGGACCAGATTCTATGTGTCTTTTGCATATCTTAAATTCTTTAAAAGAAAAGTATAAATTAAATTTAATTTGTGCTCATGTAAATCACGGATTAAGAAAAGAAAGCGAAGAAGAAGCTAAATTTGTTCAAGGATACTGTGAAGAAAATAATATAAAATTTAAATATATGATTATAAAGAATTATCATAATAATAAATTTAGCGAAGAAGAAGCCAGAAGAAAAAGATATAATTTTTTTAAAGAAACTGTTAAAGAAGAACATGCTAAATATTTAATGACTGCTCACCATGGTAATGATTTAGAAGAAACAATATTGATGCGTATAGTAAGAGGAAGTAATTTAAAAGGATATATAGGAATACCTAGAATAAGTGTAAATGAAGATTATAAAATAGTAAGACCCCTTTTAAATTTAAATAAAAAAGAAATATTAGAATATATAAATGAATATGGTATAAAATATGTAATAGATAAATCTAATGAAGATGAAAAATACACTCGAAATAGATTTAGGAAACATCTGTTACCATTTTTTGAAAAAGAGAATCCAAATGTTTGTTTAAAGTTTTTAAAATTTAGTGAAGAATTAGAAAATTACTATACATATGTTAATAATGTAATAGAGAATAAATTAAAAGATATTTATATTAATGATAGTATTTTAATAAGTAAATTAAAAAAAGAAGAAATTTTTATTCAAGAAAAAATAATTGAAAAAGTAATTGAAAAACTTCAAAAAGATTATATATTTAATATTTCTAAACAACAATTTAAAGAGATATTTAAATTAATTAATAGTAAAACTAATAAACAAATAAATTTAGCTGATGGTTTTATTGTAAGAATTAGTTATGATAAACTATATATAGAAAAAGAGCAAAATGTTCAAGATTATAATTTTGAATTAAAAGATGAAGTAATTGTTAATAATAAATATATAATAGAGAAAGTTAAAAGTTCTAGTGATAAAAGTAATAATGTTATTAGATTATGTAGTAGTGAACTTAAGTTACCTCTTATGATTAGAAACTTTAAAGAGGGCGATAAAATAAAAATTAAAAATTTAAAAGGAACTAAAAAAGTTAAAGATATTTTTATAGATTTGAAAGTAGATAAAATAAAAAGAAAAGAAATTCCAATAGTAGTAGACAGCCAAAATGAAATTATTTGGCTTCCTGGAATAAAAAAATCAACATTTGATAAAGACATTTCAGAAAAATATGATATAATACTTAAGTGTACGGAGGAAAAATATGAATAATAAAAATAATAAAGTAAAAAGTGGATTTCCATATTTAGTTTTAATAGGTGTGGTTCTTGTTATACTTTTAATAATACAATTTCAAGGTAGTCCGGTTAATAAATTAACTACTGGTGAATTAATTAAAGAGTTAAAAGCTGATAATGTTTCAGAAATTACAGTAACTCCGAATGCTAATGAATCAGTATATTATATTGAAGGAAAACTTAAAGATTACAAAGAAAATGAAAGTTTTAAAACAAAAATAATAACTGAAGAAATTAATATTGTATCCGATTATGTAACTGAAAATGATATAAAAGAATATGATACAAAAAGTGATCCAGGAAGTAGTACATTCCTTTATGTTGTTGTTAATGTTTTACCTTTTGTATTAATGCTAGTATTAGGATATGTTTTAATTAAAAAACTAGCATTATCTAATAAAAATTCAGTTGATTTTGGTAGAAGTCGTGCTAGATTAAGTACAGATTCTGATAAGAAAAGTTTTAAAGATGTTGCTGGATTAACTGAAGAAAAACAAGAAGTTGAAGAATTAATTGATTTCTTAAAAAATCCAAAAAAATTCCAAAAATTAGGAGCAAGAATTCCAAAGGGTGTTTTATTAGTAGGACCTCCAGGAACTGGAAAAACTCTTTTAGCTAAAGCAGTAGCAGGAGAAGCAAACGTTCCATTCTTCTACATAAGTGGTTCTGACTTTGTAGAATTATTTGTCGGTGTTGGAGCTTCAAGAGTTAGAGACATGTTTAAAGAAGCTAAACGTAGTGCTCCTTGTTTAATATTTATTGATGAAATAGATGCAGTTGGACGTCAACGTGGTACAGGTCTTGGTGGCGGTCATGATGAAAGAGAACAAACACTAAATCAACTTTTAACAGAAATGGATGGATTTGGTGAAAATGAAGGTATTATCATTATTGCTGCAACTAACCGTCCAGATGTATTAGATCCAGCATTACTTCGTCCAGGAAGATTTGATAGACAAGTAACTATTAATTTACCTGATGCTAAAAGTAGAGAACAAATTTTAAAAGTTCATGCTAAAAATAAAATTTTAGATAAAACTGTTAATTTAAGAAATTTAAGTTTAAGAACACCAGGATTTAGTGGAGCTGATTTAGAGAATTTATTAAATGAAGCTGCTCTACTTGCTGTAAGAAGAGATAAACCAGCTATTACAATGGCTGAAATAGATGAAGCTACAGATCGTGTTTTAATGGGACCTGCTAAAACTTCAAGACAAATAACTGATAAAGAAAAGAAATTGGTTTCATTACATGAAGCAGGTCATGCTGTTATTGGAATTAAATTAGAAGATGCAAACGAAGTTCATAAGATAACAATAATTCCAAGAGGTATGGCTGGTGGATATACAATGATGTTACCTAAAGAAGAAAAAATGGCTGTTATTACTAAAAATGAATTATTAGCACAAATAACTGGTTTACTTGGTGGACGTGTAAGTGAAGAATTATTCTTACATGAAATATCTACGGGAGCTAGTGATGATTTTAAAAAAGCTACTAATATTGCTAGAAGTATGGTAACTGAATATGGTATGAGTGATTTAGGACCTATGCAATATGAAGAACAAAATGGCAGTGTCTTCTTAGGAAGAGACTATGGTAAATCTAAAAACTTTAGTGATCAAGTTGCATTGGAAATAGATAGAGAAACTAGAAAAATTATTGAAGAGTGTTATCAAAAAGCTAAAAAAATAGTTTCTGAAAATAAAGATTTAGTTAATTTACTAAGTGAAGCTTTAATGAAATATGAAACACTTACTAAAGAACAAATTGAATATATTGTAGAAAATGGCAATATAGATATTGAATCTATTAGTAGTGATAAAGAAGAAAAAGAAGTAAGTTTAGAAGAGTTAAAAGAACAAGCTAAAGAATTAAAAATTAAGGGTTACAGTAAAATGACTAAAGAAGAACTTGAAGAAGCATTAAGAAAGAGGGATGAATAATATGTTAGAAAATATATTATTGATAATATCAGTATTATTAATTGCTATTGTTTTATTACAAAGTAATAAAGCAACAGATTCTGCTGGAATAATTACTGGTGGTAATCAAGAATTATTTCAAAATATGAAAGAACGTGGAGTAGAATTATTTATAAGCCGTTTAACATTTGTATTAGGATTGTTATTCTTCATTATTTCACTTATTATTTCATTTATTTAATTGAAAACCTTAAATTTCGATTTAAGGTTTTCTTATTTTTAAGCACGTGTTATAATGATATTGTGATAAGCATGAATAATAAAGGTTTTACATTGATTGAAATTATTATAGTTATTGCTATTTTAGGAACACTTGGGGTTCTTATTACTTTAAATTTAAGTAATACTTTAAATAATGCTAAAGATGATGAATGTAATTCTTTTGTAGAAGAGATAGAAAGAACTGCTTGTGTATATGTTGGTCTTTCTAATAAAAAGATAGAATGCACAAGAGAAAAGTGTGAGCCAGTTACTTTAAAATTACTTATTGAAGAAGGAATGATTGATGAGGGAATAAATCCTTGTACTAAAGAAGATATTGATTTAAATGATACAGTAACTGTCTCTTGGAATGATGAAGGAGAAAAAGTTTGCAAATATAATGGAGTTAGATAATATGAAAGATAGTATTATAAATTATTTAGAAAATGAAAGCAAAGCTAAAACATTAACTGAGATTAATGCTTTTTTACATTTAAAAAATAATGAAGAACTTCAAAAATTGCAAGAAGAATTAAATAATTTAGTTAAATCTGGTATTGTTCATGAAACTAAAAAAAATAAATATATTTTGATGAATAATTGTGCCTCTTTAAAAACTGGAAAGATAGATGTAGCTAAAAATGGTTATGCCTTTTTAGTACAAGAAAATAATCCAGATGATATATTTATAAGTAAAGATAATTTAAATGGAGCAATTATGGATGATATTGCTTTAGTAGATACTTTTACAAGACATGGTAAAACAGAAGGTAAAGTTATTAAAATATTAGATAGAAAGATAAAACAAGTTATTGGAGAAATTGAGTTTGTTAATGGTATTCCTAATTTAATTTTAGATAATAAAAAATTATCTATCACTGTTATTTTACAAAATAATTTTTCTAATTTAGTTGATGGTCATAAAGTTTTAGTAGAAATAACTGATCAATTAGATGATCATAATTTTAAAGGTGTAATAAAAAAGATAATAGGTCATAAAAATGACCCTGATATTGATATTTTAAGTATTGCATACAGTCATAATATTGAGTTAGAGTTTAGTGAAGAAGTAATGGAAGAAGTAAGAGAGATTCCAGATACAGTTTTACCAAATGATAAAATTGGTCGTGTTGATTTAACAAATGAAGAAATATTTACAATTGATGGAGATGACACTAAAGATATTGATGATGCAATAAGTATTAAAAAATATCAAGATTATTATGAACTTGGTGTTCATATTGCTGATGTATCATATTATGTTAGACCAAATACTAAACTTTATAATGCAGCATATGAAAGAGGAACATCTAGTTATTTAGCAGATAGAGTAATGCCAATGTTACCTCATGAACTTTCTAATGGTATTTGTAGTCTTAATCCAGGGGTTGAAAGACTTGCTATAAGTGTTATTATGCAATATGATTTTAATGGTAATTTAAAAGAATATAATATTTTTCCTTCAGTTATTAAAAGTAGAATTCAAATGACTTATAAAAAAGTTAATAAACTTTTGGAAGAAGGAATAACTGAAGAAGGTTATGAAGATTATAAAGATAGTTTATTAACAATGTTTGAATTATCTAAAATTTTAAGAAAGAAAAAAGTTAAAAATGGTTACATTGAATTTGATATACCTGAACCAAAAATTATTCAAGATGAAAATGGTAAATGTATTGATGTTGTAAAAAGAGAGCAACATGAAGGAGAAAACCTTATTGAAGATTTTATGATAGCTGCTAATGAAACAGTAGCAACACATATTTATAATATGTCACTTCCTTTTATATATCGTATACATGGTACTCCTAAACCCGAAAAAATATCCGATTTTATAAATTTATTAAAAATACTTAATATTCAAGTTAGTACTAAAAATATTGAAGATTCTAATAAAGCTATACAAAGAATTTTAGAAGATTTAAAAGAATACACGGAATACCCTATATTATCTAGTTTACTTTTAAGAAGTATGCAAAAAGCTATTTATAGTACTAATAATATTGGCCATTTTGGTTTGGGATTAAAAAACTATACTCATTTTACTTCTCCGATTAGAAGATTTCCTGATACAACAGTTCATGAATTATTAAGAACATATTTATTCAACAAAAAAATTGATAATGAAACAATTGATTTTTATGAAAAATATTTAAAAGAAATTGCAGAACATTCTAGTGAAAGAGAACAAGCTTCTGTAGAAGCTGAAAGAGAAGTTGTCGATATGAAAATGGCTGAATATATGGAAAGCCATATTAATGAAGAGTTTACAGGAATAATAACATCTGTTACCAACTTTGGATTTTTTGTTGAATTACCTAATTTAATTGAAGGTTTAGTACACATAAATTCTTTGAATGGTTATTTTACTTATGTACCAGAATTATTATCATTAGTTAATAATAATAAAAGCGTTACATATAGATTAGGTGATGAAGTTCATATTAAAGTAGTAGGGGCCAATAAAGAAACACGTATGATTGATTTTGAGGTGTTAGATGGAAATAATTAATCGGAAAGCAAGATTTGATTATTTTATTGAAGATGAAATTGAAGCGGGAATTGTATTAAAAGGAACGGAAATAAAATCTTTAAGAAAAGGATCTGCTGATTTAAAAGATACATATGTAAGAATAAAAAATAATGAAGCCTTTATTATTAATATGTATATTGCTAAATATGAAGAGGGAAATATCTTTAATCATGATGAAAGAAGAGAAAGAAAATTATTATTACATAAAAAAGAAATAAAAAAATTAGAGGAAAGAGTAAAAAAAGAGGGTTACACTTTAATACCAATTAGAGCTTATTTGAAAAAGAATTTAATTAAAATAAGTATTGGCATATGTCGTGGTAAGAAAAATTATGATAAAAGAAATTCAATTAAAGAAAGAGATTTAAAAAGATTAGAAGGTTAGAATTATGAAAAAGTTATTAGAAAAATTTTTAGGACAAAAGAAAGTATTTATAATATTAGAGGTAATAACATTACTTTTAATAATTGCATTAATAGTAGTATTTATATTTTTAAAACCCCCTAAAGAAGAAGAAAAAAAAGTAGAAAATAATATAAAAGAACCAGAAGAGAAAATATCAATTATTGATATAAATAGTAAAAGTAGACCATATGCTGTTATGATTAACAATCATCCTGATGCAAGAGCTCATCATGCTGGATTACAAGATGCTTATATTGTTTATGAATTGATCGTGGAAGGTGGTATGACAAGATATTTAGCATTATTTAAAGATCAAACAACAGAAAAAATTGGATCTGTACGTAGTTCAAGACATTACTTTTTAGATTATGCTTTAGAAAATGATGCCATATATGTTCATTGGGGTTGGAGTCCTCAAGCTCAAAGTGATATAAAAACATTAGGTATAAATAATATCAATGGTTTAACTTATGAAGGAACATATTTCTACCGTGATAAATCATTAAATGTTAGTTTAGAACATACGGGATTTACAAATATGGAATTATTAAAAAAAGCTACTGAAAAATTAAAATATAGAACTACTACTGATAATGAAAATCTTTTTGATTATTCAGCAAAAGAAATAGATTTAAGTAAACAAAGTGAAAGTGTAGTAGCAAATAATGTTGCTATTAAATATTCTAATTCTTTAACTACTAGTTATACTTATAATAGTGAAACTAAAAATTATAATAGATTTGTTAATAATAAAGAACATATTGATGATATAACCAAAGAACAATATACAGCCAAAAATATTATTGTATACGAAGTTGATAATTATACAATTAAAGGTGATGAAAAAGGAAGACAAAATTTTGATAATTTAGGTAGTGGAGAAGGTTATTACATTACAGATGGTTATGCAACTAAAATTAATTGGTCAAAAGAATGTCGTGCTTGTCAAACTAAGTACACTTATTTAAACGGTGAAGAAATTGTATTAAATGATGGTAATACATATATTCAAATAGAACCAAAAGGACAAGGTTTATCCCTTTCATAATATTTAAAAAGTAAAATATAATTTTATAGGAGGATACTATGGAAAAAATTGTTGAATTTGTAGGAAATAATTATTCTTGGTTTTTAACAATAACAATAATATTATTATTTGCACTTATTGGTTATATTTATGATAGTAAAAGAAATAAAAGTGACTTACTTAAAAAGAGTGAAGACGAATTAAATGAAGAATCAATAGAAAATATTATTGTACCTGATGGGAAAAGTCTTTCTGACATGGTTTCTAAATCAAAAAATATTAATCCAGAAACAAAAGGTGTTGAACTTGTAGATGATACTATTTTAAATGATAAAGTAGAAACAAATACTGAGATGAATAATATTGAAATGCAAAATGTTTCAAATATAGAAACAAATAAAGACGTAACTGAAGAATAATCTAGTTATATTTTAGAGTCCTTAGGGACTTTTTATTTTATAAAAAATTTGCTATAATAAAAAAGCAATGGTAAAAGGAGTGAATTTATGAATTTATCTGCAATATGGGGTGTATTTACCAAAATTATCGATATAGGTATAGTTTGGTTGGCATTCTACTACATTTTAAAAAATGTTAAAAACAATATTAAAATGGTTTTAATTGTTAAAGGTGTAGTAATTATTCTTTTAATTAAGATATTAAGTGATTTATTAAATTTGTATACGGTAGGAGTATTATTAGAATACATAGTAGCATGGGGACCACTTGCTATTATAGTTATTTTTCAACCAGAAATTAGAAGTGTATTAGAATCTATTGGTCGTACTCAATTATTAGGAAGACATAAAATATTAACTGTTGATGAACGTGAAAAAGTTGTTTTTGAATTAATGAAATCAATTGAATATTTTAAAAAGAACAGAATTGGAGCTTTAATTGTTATTGAAAGAGAAATTTCTTTACAAGAATATATTAAAAATTCAACTAAAGTTTATGCAGATTTAACTGATGATTTACTTGAAACAATCTTTTTTCCCAATTCACCAATGCATGATGGTGGAGTTATAATTCAAGGTGATAGAATAACTTGTGCTGGAGCAGTATTTAAAACAAGTATGAGTCCAAATGTTTCAAAAAGATTAGGTACTAGACATAGAGCAGCATTAGGAATAGCAGAAGAAAGTGATGCAATAGCATTAGTAGTTTCCGAAGAAAATGGACGTATATCTATTGCATGTAATAATGAACTTAATTATAATTTATCATTAGATGAATTCAGAATGAAATTAATAGATGAATTAAGTCCAAAGACTGAAGTATTCTTTGAAGCAGAAGAAAATGAAAGTGGTGAAGATAATGAGTAAGTTTTTTAAAAAGATTGGACGAATAATCTTTGCTATTGTAGATTCATTTTTAAAATTTATTGATAAAATCATTATTATGCCAATTAGTAGATTAGTTTATAATATAAATAAATCTTTCGGTGGAAATAACAATAGTTTTAATAAGCTTTTAAATAGACCACAATTTTTAATAATTATGTCGTTAGTTTTTGCTATTATTTGTTTTTTACTAATCGATAATAAAGTAATTAGTTTAGTTGACAATGAAGCAGAAATAATTAAAAATGTTCCTGTTAAATTAGTATATAATGAAGAGGCGTTTGTTGTAGAAAATGTACCAGAGACTGTTGATATTACAATCGCTGGTCGTAAAAGTGATATATATTTAGCAAAACAATTGGGAGAATTTGAAGTAGAATTAAATTTATCAAAATATACCGAAGCTGGAACATATAGAGTATATTTTACTTATTCAAAATCAATTGATTCAGTAGATTATATTTTAGATCCATCTTATTTAAATGTTGAAATTGCTGATAAAGTTAGTGAAGTTAAATCAGTTTCATATGATTTAGTTGGTACTGATGAGTTAGATAAAAAATTAAGTGTTGATAGTGTTACTTTAGATAGTAGTGAAGTTATAGTTAAAGGTAGTCAAGAAGCTATTGATAATATTTCATCAATAAAAGCATTAGTTTCTGTAGCAGATGATAGTTATACCGAAGCTGGAACTTATGAACTTACTAATATACCACTAGTGGCATATGCTCAAAATGGAGAAATAATTAAAAATGTTGAAATAGTTCCAAAATCTTTAACAGGAACACTAGTATTAAAAAGTTATAAAAATACTGTTCCATTATCAGTATCAACAACAGGAAATTTAATTAATGGAAAAGCTATTGCTTCTATTACTATTAATAATAGTGCTAATTATTCAGTAGATATTTATGGTGAAGAATCAGAAATTAAAGATATTACAAGTGTTCCTGTAATAATTAATGTAGATGGTTTAGGAGCAGAATCTGTTAAAAATTATACTGTTGTAATTAATAAACCATCTGGAGTTAGAGATTTAAGTGTTAAAAATGCTACAGTTACTGTTACATTTGGAGATGAAGAACAAAAAGCTGTAGAAGTTAGTGACATTGAAAGAAAATATTTAGCAGATGGTTATAGTGCCAATATTATTTCAACTGCTAAAACACAAGTACAAGTTAAAGGTGTATTATCAAATATTAATAATATTGATGCTAATGATATTAAAGCTTACGTAGATTTATCTGGTTTAGGTGAAGGAACTCATGAAGTTGAAGTAAAAGTCGATAATAATAATCCATTAGTAAACTATGTTGTAACAAGTACAATTACCGTTAAAATAACTAAAGATTAAAATTACAAAAATACCTTTTTGTCAACAAAAACTGTGCAAAAAGGTATTTTTTTGACACATAGTTGACAAAATTGTTAATTTCTGGTATACTTTTATTCGTGGTGCACTATTCTAGTCACACAAATTGTTTGAAGGTAGGGCTAAAAATCTACTAATAGAATTTGACACTTTATGTATTTGCTTTTTCCGCCCAGGTTGGGGTGAATATGTAATTTAAAATATAAGGAAACGTTATAATGGCATATAATCATACTTCTTATATTACGTCGGAAATATTTATTTCTTGCCGTGCGTGGTAATGTGGAATATCTTATTGTATAACAATGATTATGATTGAAATCATTACTGCAAAAGCGGATAAGGACAATCCCTGGTGTTTGAGAAAATCTCTAGAGTGTACATATTATAAGTATTAAGGTATGGATTAAGTGGCAATCGAGTAATTAATTAGGTGACTATTAATTGTTCCTTTTAAAGAGAAATCGCTAACGGGTAACCAATAGTAGGGAATAGAGAAATTCAACTCGACCTAAACCATAAAATTGATTTATAATATACCATATTTTTTTTATTTTAGGAGAATTTATGAAAAACAATTGGACTACAAAAGTCTTTTTCTTAACATTTATATTAGCTATATTTTTTAGTTTGATTGCTAATCTTTTAGGCAAATTTAATATAATAATTTTATCTATATGTATAATTCTTATTATTTTTATAGGTATTTTATTTGACTTAGTAGGAACTGCTGTTTTAAGTTGTGATATTGATGCATTACACTCAAAGGCTAGTCAAAAACTAAAAGGAGCCAAAATGGCCATAAAACTTGCTAAAAATGCTAGTACAGTATCTAGTTTTTGTAATGATGTTATTGGTGATATATGTGGAATTATAAGTGGTAGTTTAACAACAGTATTAGTAGTTTCTGTATTTACCAATATTTCATTATTTAACATTATATTATCAAGTATATTATCCTCATTAACAGTTGGAGGAAAAGCAATTGGTAAAAAAATTGCTGTCAAGAATAGTACTTCAATAATTTATAATGTAGGAAAATTTTTAAGTATTTTTTCCAATAAAAAATAGTCTAATTTTGTAGACTATTTTTCTTTACATTCAAAACGGTTAAAAAATATTCCAATATTAATTAATCCGCATATTCCAACAATAGCATATACAATTTTTGGTAAAATTGATTCTACACCGAATAATGATTCAACTAAATTAAAATCAAAAAATCCGATTAGTCCCCAATTTATGGCACCAATAACTGTAAATATTAATGTCGTTTTTTGAAATGTTTCCATCTACTCACTCACCTTTATTAGTATTATGTAATATTTTTGTTTAAATATACATGAATATTTAAATATTATAGAAAATATATTTAAATAGAAAAGGAAAGTGGTAAATTGAAAAAATTGGCATTAATTATAGGTTGTATGTTTTTATTATGTGGATGTGGTAAAGAAACTAAAGAAGATATTATAAAAGATTTTACAAATAAGATAGAAAATACTAAATCATATAAAATTACTGGTAATATGGAAATTAGCAATGATGAAGAAACATTTACTTATAGTTTAGAAAGTTATTATTTAAAAGATAATTATTATAAAGTTATATTAGTTAATCAAACAAATAATCATGAACAAATTATTTTAAAGAATAAAGAAGATATTTATGTAATTACTCCTGCTTTAAATAAAAGCTTTAAATTTCAAAGTGAATGGCCAGATAATTCAAGCCAAGCTTATCTAATTGGAAATATTAAAGATGATATTGAAGGAGATAAAGATGCTGAAGTAATTGAAAGTGATAATGGTTATGTAATTAAAACTAAAGTAAATTACCCTAATAATGCAGAATTAACTTATCAAAAAGTATATTTAAATAATAAAAAAGAGTTAGAAAAAGTTGAAGTATTTAATGCAAATGATATTGTTAAAATAAAAGTTACTTTTGATAAATTAGATTTAAAAGCTGGTTTAAAAGAAAGTGATTTTAAATTAGAAGATTATGTCAAAGAAGAAGAACCTAAAGAAACTACGGATAGTAAAAAAGAAATAGATCCAAAGAAAGATAGTGCTTGTCAAGATGAAAGTTCATGTAATAAAAATAATGAAACACAAAATACAAATGATAATTCTGATGTAAATACTAATAATTCATCAAATAATACAGATAGTAGTACAAATAATAGTCAAAATGCCCAAGAAAATACAGAAAATAAATCAGAAGAAACAACAAATATTGAAAATATTATTTATCCTTTGTATATACCAAGTAATACTTATCTAACAAGTTCCGAAACAATTGAAACATCTACAGGAAATAGAGTTATTCTTACCTTTAGTGGAGAAAAAAACTTTGTTTTAATTGAAGAACCATCTATTGCTCAAGAAAGTATGGAAATAGTTCCAGTATATGGTGAACCATTGTTATTAAGTGAAACAATTGGAGCATTAAGTGCTAATAGTTTAAGTTGGGATGTAAATGATATTTCATATTATTTAGCTAGTACAGAACTTACTGTCGCTGAAATGCAATTAATTGCTAATTCTTTAGGTAATACAACCCTAGTATCAAGTATTAAATAAAAAATCTATATTGAAAAGATCTTTATAGATTTTTTTTAAGCTTTAAGTTGCTTTTAAGACTATATTTCGATATAATTAACTATGGAGAGGGTTTATATGAAAAAAAAGCAAGTAAAAGAAAATCCATTATTTAATAATAGTAAAGAAATTAAAATGCATGGTTTTAATAGCGATGAAGAAGATAATTTAGTTAAAAAATTTATTATCATAGTGTTAGTAATTGCACTTCTTGCAGTAATTATATATTTTGTTAGTGAAATATTTAAAAAAGATACTGAAACAAATGATAATGAAGTTCAAGCTGGAGTTATTGATTATAGTGTAGTAAGTGTAGGAACTATTTTAAATAGACCATATGATAATTATTATGTAATGGTTTATCCAAAAGAAAGCGATGATGCTTTTAGGTACTCAATGTTAATAAGTAGTTATACTAATAAAGAAGATGCTAAAAAGATATATTTTTGTGATCTAGATAATGCACTTAATAAAGAATATTATAATGTTAATAATGATAACATAAGTAATCCTAAAGCTAAAAAAATAAGTGAATTTGATTTTGGAGATGCTACATTATTAGAAATAAAAAATGGAGAAATAGTTAATTACATAGAAGATTACACAACTATACAGGAAAAATTAAAGTAAAGCTATAAAAGCTTTCTTTTTTTTGCTTTAAGTGATAAAATTAATCATAGGATGTGATAACGTGAAGAAAACTAAAGGATTTGGTTTAGTAGGAATTATAGTTATTATGGTAATTACAGCAATTATTTCAGGTATAACAACAGGTGTTATCATGTTAAATAATAGAGAAGCTAATATAAGTGGAATTTCTAGTGATAAAGAGTTACAAGAATTTATTGAAGTATATGATACGTTATTATCAAAATATTATAACGATATAGATAAAGAAGGTATGCTTAATGCTGCCGAAGAAGGTATGTTAAATTTTTTAGGTGATAAATATACAACATATTTAGAAGATACAGAATATCAAGAAATAATAGATGATTTATCAGCTACTTATAATGGAATAGGTGTTGAAATTACTAATAATCTAGTTGTTAATGTAACTAATGATTCTCCTGCTGAAAAAGCTGGGATATTAAGTGGAGATTTAATTATGAAAGTTAATGGTACTGATGTTTCAAATTGGGATAGTTCATCAATTAGTAGTTTAATTAAAAAAGATACATCAGATAAAGTAGCACTAGATATTAATAGAGATGGCAATACTTTAAGTTTTAATTTAGAAAAAAAAGATTTAGTAAATAAATCTATTAATTATCAAATAATTGATGGTACTACTATTGGATATTTATTAGTTCAAAAATTTTCAGAAAATTTAAGTAATCAAGTTAAAACAGCTCTTGATGAAATGGAAAAAAATGGCATGACATCATTAATTATAGATGTTAGAGAAAATGTTGGTGGTTATTTAACTGCTGCTGAAGAAACGGCTTCATTATTTTTAGAAGATGGAAAGAAAATTTATTCTTTAGAAACAAGTAATAGTAATTATACTTATAAAGATAAAACTAAAGATAAGAAGAGTTATCCTATCGTAGTCTTAATTAATAATAATACAGCATCTGCATCTGAAATTTTAGCGGCTGCTTTAAAAGAAAGTTATGGTGCTACTTTAGTAGGAGTAAAAAGTTATGGAAAAGGTAAAGTGCAACAAGTAGTTCCTCTTGAAAATGGTGATTCAGTAAAATATACTTCTGCAAAATGGTTAACTCCAAACGGAGTATGTATTGATGGTATAGGAATTACTCCTGATTACATTATTACTAATTCAGAAACAGAAGATTTACAATTATCAAAAGCAATAGAATTATTACAACAATAATATTATTGCTTTTTTTATATCACTAAATTTTCATTTTTAATTTATTGTTTACTTGAATTTTATATAGTATAATTTTAATATAAAATGAATTAAACAATTAAAGAGGGAACTTTAAATGAGAGCAAGTGGGGAAACATTACAAATACATTGTTATAAACATAATGGAAAAATTCATAGAATATGGGAAGAGTTTACTGTTTTGTATGAAACAGAAGATTATTTAGTCGGGGGAAATTATAAAACTAAAGTTATAGAAAATGATGGGCGAAGTCATTTTACAAAAGAACCAGCAATTATTTTCTTTTATAAACATAATTGGTTTAATGTAATAGCTCAGTTTAAAGAATTTGGTTTATTTTATTATTGTAATGTAGCATCACCCTATATAATAGATGATAATACTATTAAATATATAGATTATGATTTAGATTTAAGAGTCTTTCCTGATGGTGGTTATCGTGTATTAGATAAAAATGAGTATAAATATCATAAAAAAATTATGAATTATTCAGATGATTTAGATTTAATAATTAATAAAGAATTAGAAAAATTAATAAAAATGAAAAAACATAAAGAAGGTCCCTTTAATAAAGAGTTAATTTTTTCTTATTTAGATCAATATAAAAAAATAAAAAATTTTGAATAAAAAATGGCATTTTTTTGGCAAATTAGCATATAAATATACAGTAATATGTCCGGAAATTTCAAGAAAAAATAAAAAAATGAAAAAAATGTGAAAAAAATGTAAATTTTTTGTTGACATTTGAAATTTGTTTTGATATATTAATAACGCACAGCGAAAAAGAGGTGCGAATGATCTTTGAAAACTAAGTAAAAAGTCAATTTTGAGTAGCTTTGATCTAAACGAACAATTAAAAGATGAAGAATCTTTTTTATTATTGAGAGTTTGATCCTGGCTCAGGATGAACGCTGGCGGCATGCCTAAGACATGCAAGTCGTACGAGATGGCCCATTG
>CANQAK010000010.1 GCA_947589495.1 uncultured Bacilli bacterium
AATTTTTCTATTTCATTCAATTTTTTTCCTTCTTTCCTCTTATTAAAAATTGCTTTTTTATTATACATCAAAAAAAGGGAGATAATTTTTCATTATCTCCCCACTAGGCTGTGTGGTTTCTTTATTAAAACTCCCCACTAGATTTTCTATATGGTGTTTTTTATCTCCCCACTAGATTTTCTAGAGCCAAAATAGTACTAAAAGTACTATTTCCAACAAGTAGAAACATCACAGTTTGATGAGTATGGCATTGGATTTGGCATATCTAATTTAACAATCATCGGTATTTTAAAGGCTCCGCCAAAACCTACACAAGTTCCTGGTTGTAATATTTTTTGTTTTTCTACTATATCACTTGAAATATTTGGAAGCATTTCTTCTATATATTTAATATCTAAAGGGTGAGTCATTTTAAAAATTAAAAAGTTAGAACATTGAGCTATAACAGTATCACTTATTTCAACAGGTCTTTGACTAATTATATCTAAAATGACTCCATATTTACGTCCTTCTTTAGCAATACGATCGAATATATTATAACCAATTAAGAAAGTATCATTATCTTTTTGAATATATCTATGAGCTTCTTCTAAGAATAAATGGAATGGAATACTAGCTCTTTTTTCTAAGCTCTTAGAGTATTCAAACATTAAACGACAAAATATTTTAACTATTACTTTAGCATAAACATCATCTATGTCTTCTAAATTAATATTAATTATTTGTGCTTTATTATTATATTTCATAATTAAACTATTAATATATTCTTTAATTGGTACATGTCTTGCTCCTGTAAAATATTTACCTACTTTACTTTGCATAATCGTATTAAGTCGAACTTTTAAAATAATTGAATCACTATATAAATTATCATTATTTTGAAATCCTTCACTAATTAAAGTAAATTCTAAAGCATTAGCAAAATCTTGTAAAGTGTAGTATGGAGCCTCTGGCTCTTGAAATTCTACTGAATCATCCAAAATATGTTTTAAAATATAATCAGTAATTAAAACACTTTCTCCAAAATTACCATGAGAATCTATTTCAAAACACTCACTAAATATTCTTGTATAACCTACTCCTGGAATAACACTGTTAAAATTAAATTCAGGTGTATTACATACTTCAATAACTGTAAATACTTCATTTTTCTTATTAGCAGTTGTTTCATTACTAAATAAAATAGCAAGCAATGCTTTAGCAATTAAATGATTTTTAAGTCTTCTACTTTCTTCATTATCTTGACTAAATATTTTCGCAAGTTTTATAGTATTTTCAATAATTGGTAATTGAGCATGATTACTTGCTTGTAATAATAATGCCCAGTCATCAAGATTTAATAAATGTAGAGGAATATCTAGTAAAAAATCATCTTGATCAGTTGGATTAGTTGTAATGAATTTATAATTATATTGTGGATTTATAGCATTTAAACTTTTAAAGGCATTTTTATATTCTCCATAAGCATCAAAAATAAATAAATTAGCATTTATAGGGTTCATTGCTTGATTACTAAAAACATTTTGAACTATTCTAGCTACTCCACAAGATTTACCAGAACCACTATTACCAAATATAGCTAAATGATTGGAAAATAAATCATTAATACTTGGACAAACTTTAAAATTTTTATAAATAGCAGAAGAACCTAAAATAAAAGTTTTTTCGTTATAATTTCCTACTAATTCCATTAATTCTTCCCCATTAATAACTCTAATTGTAGAACTTAAAAGAGGTTTTCTTAAAACACCATTTAAATATCTTTTACCTTGATATTCACCTAAAAAACGTATTTTTATAACATCATCATTAAGTTCTATAACTTCTCCTAAAATTCTTTGATCAGGGGCTTCAAAAATAACATGAACATTCATTAAATCTGAAACAACATCTCTACTCATTTTATTTTCTACATGGGCTATATTATCACTAATATAAAGTATTTTTCCAAACATATTATCACCTTTATTTCTACTTTTCTTTTTTCTTTATACTCTTTAATTTATATTTCTTATAATAATTTCTTTTTATAAAATATCCAATTAAACCAACCATAATTATAAATAATAAAATAAATACTACTAACAATATTTTTAAAATATTCTTATTTTTTTCATTCTTAAATATTTCTTCTCTACTAAGTTTATTAACTTCAATCTTATATGTTGTTGCAATTTTTTCTTCATCATAAACTTTAATAAAGACATCATTTATCCCTGTTTTAAAATTCTCATTACCAATTATCTCAACTTTACTATTACTTTCTGCTTTAATATTTAATTTTGTAACATCATTTTTAACCGTTATACTATAAATATATTTCTCACTATTAAAACTTGGATCTAAATTATAACCTTCTACTACTAAATTTTTTAAAATACTATTCCCTTTATTTTTATTAATATCTAATTCATATCTTGTTTCATTTCCATTTTCTGCTGTAACCGTTAAATAATAAATATTTTTCCCCGTTGGAATAGTAAATGTTCCTGTACCTTTAACTGTTGTATTTTCATAATTTGGTTCTGCTTTTACTGTAATTTCATTTACATCATTAGGAATATCTAAACTATATTTAAATATATCAGGACTAAATTTTGGCTCTAGTACAAAACCTTCAATAATTAAATTTTTTAAAGATGAATCATCATTTGCTTCTTCTCTTATAATTTTAATCGTGTAAGTACTTCTTGTACCATCAGAAGCCGTTACAATTACTTGATACTCATTATCTCCTTCATTTAAATATCTTCTTCCATCCCCAGTAATAACAGCATTTTCATTACTGGCTTCTGCAATAATATTAATTTTATCATATTTATATGGTAAATTAATTACATAATCATATTTATCTTTTTGAAATAATTCACTAATATCTAACTCTTCTAAATTAAGACTTTTTAAAGAAGAATCATTTGATACTACACTTATAGGTATTGTTAAACTACAACTATTTTTTATTTCATCCCCATCTAAGAAATCAATATTCGCAACAATAGAAGTTTTACCATCTTTTAAAGGTTTAATTATACCATCTCTACTTACTGAAGCTAAATCTGTATCTTGAACTTCATATGTTACATCAAAATCATCATCAGTTATTATAGTTAAAAAAGCTTTTTCATTAATTCCAATAACTTCTTTATCTATCTTAACTTCTGCTTTATAATTGGTTCCACTTGGAGAGCAAGTTCTTGCTCCCTTTACTAACATAGGTACTAATAAAAAGAATAAAAATACTACTAAAAAAGAATATTTTTTCATCACACTAACTCCTATTAAACATATTTATTATATCATACGTTCTTAAATTAATAAATATAACTTTTTAAATAAAATAAAAAAAAGCATTTACTTATGCTTCGTAAACGCTTACTTTCTTTTTATCTCTGCCTAATCTTTCAAATTTAACAACACCATCTATTTTACTAAATAAAGTATGGTCTTTACCCATTCCTACATTAGTACCAGGATATATTTTAGTTCCTCTTTGACGATAGATTATTGCTCCAGCACTACATTTTTGTCCATCAGCAAGTTTAGCTCCTAATCTACGTCCTCTTGAGTCACGACCATTATCAGTAGATGATTGTCCTTTTTTGTGGGCAAATCTTTGTATATCTAACTTAATAAATAACATGCTATCTCTCCTTTACTAATTTTATATTTTGAGGATATTGCTTAGCTAATTCATTTAATAAATCTAACATATTTTGAATTAATTTAGAAGTTATTCCATCTTTTTTTAATACTTCAATAATTAAATCTTTTTCATCAGTATATTTTATACTATCTTTATTTATATTTAATAATCCATTAACTGTTGTATAAATTATACTTGATACACTAGCACAAACAATATCTTTACCATAGTCATCCCATTTGGCATGACCACTTATTTTTATTATATTTTCATTATAACTAATCTTAATCATAATTATTTGCTAATTTTTGTAACAACAAGTTTTGTATATGGTTGTCTATGTCCTTGTTTTTTACGATATTTCTTTTTAGGTTTATATTTGAAAACAATAATTTTTTTATTTTTACCATGTTTTTCTACTTTACATTCTACTTTAGCACCTTTAACTGTTGGGTTACCTACAACACCATCAATAAATAATACTTCATCAAATGTTACTGTATCTCCTGCGGCAGCATTAATCTTTTCAACATAAAGAACATCGCCTTCAGTTACATAATATTGTTTTCCACCTGTAACAAATATAGCTTTCATTTCATAACCTCCTTTTAATAATACTTTTTAAGTCGCGCCCTTAAGGTGTATAAAAATACTTTGAACCTTTTTAGTGCGGTTTTTTTTGAAATGACTCAAAACATTTAGATTTTACCAAAAATATGCTTATTTGTCAAACATCACCCTTCTAAATGATATAAAAAATCTTTAATTTTATCTTTTTCTTTAATATATTTATTATCTTCTTTAAAAAAATGTAAAACATTCTTCTTTAAATCATCAATATTTTTAGTATGATTATCAATTCTTTGATAATCTAAATCATATAAATATCTTTCTAATAAAAATCTCTTATTTAAATATTTTTCATTTTTAATATATATTATAAATTGATATAATAAAAAACTTATAATAAAATAGTTATCTAAATTAAGATAATAATTCATAAATATAAAAAGAATTAAAAAGAAAAAAGATATTATGGAATTTAATCTATATGATAAATGATAAGAAAAAAACTTTTCAAATAATAAATGAATTATTTTATTACCATCTAAAGGTATAATGGGTATTAAATTAAAAATTATTAATATTATATTATATTTTATATATAAGTTATAAGTAATTAAATTAAAATTATTTTTAAAGATAAAAAGAAATAATAAAAAGATTAATTGAATTAGAATTCCTCCAATAGATATTAATAAGTCTTTATTAATATCACTATTTATTTTTTTCTCAATGTAAGTGTAACCCCCAAACGGAGTTATAGATATACTTAATACTTTATAATTAAACAGTTTAATAAAAAATATATGTCCCATTTCATGAATTAAACAAATACTAAATATTATAAAAATATTTTTTATATAACCACACAAAAAACATAAAATTATAAAAAAATAAGTAAAATTATTAATTTTGATTTTTTGTAATATATTCTTCATACTTTAAAAATTCACCATTTTCTTGTAATACTAAATAAATATAATTATCTTTTGATGATCCAATTAAAGTATCTTTTTCTAAATAATCATAAAGATTAACTCCAACATTAGTAATTCCACCATACCAATAATCTATTCCATCATTTCCTTGAATAATCAAAGTATTTCCATAACCTTCTTTTTCTCCAATAAAAACTACTATTCCTCCATTAAGAATAGATATTGGACTATTAGTACTAACATCTATTTTAACACCATCTAAATAGTCAGTATAACTATTAGTTTGTAAATCCGTATCACTAAATACAAGTTCACTTGTTGTACTAGTCTTGGGAAGTAAGTTACCAAAATGTTCTTTATACCAATTGTTAAGAGTAGTAAATTGTAAAGAATCTTTAAAAACTAAATCAGACATCTTTAAAGCATTTTTTTCATCTAATTTAATAAAAATACAAGTAGCTAAAAGAAGAATTATACTTAATAATATTCTAGTAGTTAAACCTTTAAAATATTTAATTTTTTTACTATCATTTTTTTCTTTATATAAATGATGCTTATGACTAATTTTTGTATAATCTTCAATTTTCATAATATTCACCATTAAATTATATTCTAGTTACTCGTATTTTATTTAACTCGTTTTAAAATAACTTTATCTATTATCGTAAATTTATCATCTGGAAATGAAATATCTCTAATATCTTCATCATATAACTCTGAAAATAATAAATTAGTACTTCTAAAAGGTAAATATAAAGTATCATAGGAAGAACCAAAAATATAATGTAAAAATATTAAACCATCAGGAGAAATAATTTTCATTAAACTTTGTTCATATTCTTTTAATTTTGAATAGCACCAATAAGAACCCCAGTAAGCATCAAAATAATCTAAAACATTAGAAAGCATAATGATATCACTACTCTTTTTATATGTTCTAGGTAAACTAACAGCATTAGCTTCTTTAAAATTAATATTAGCTTTTTGTAAATTATTTTTTAACTTATTATATTCTTCTTCATTTTCTAAAAAAGGAATTCTTTTAGAATAACGTTGTAACATTAAATCGTTAACTCGGCAAAATAATAAAATTAAGTTTTTCTTATTTTCTATTGATTTTTGTAAATTATAATTATAATCTATTATACTTTGCCAAAATATTCTATATTTTTCATCCATGTATGGTAATAAAGAAGAAAGAATGCTTGTTAACTCTTCTAAAGAAATATTTTTATTTAATAAAACTTTTAAATTAGCTAAAAAATCTTGATAAGAATATTTCATAATCATGGCTTTTTTTAATCCCAAAGCAATATATTCAGCCATTAAATTTATATCAAATGTTTCAATATCTAATATTCCTTTATTTATTAAAGAAAATACTTGATCACCACTAGAACAAACTACTAAAGCATTATGATAATCTGAAATATTTTCTAATTCTAATAATCCTTTTATATTTTCATTAGTTAATAAATAACTTTTTTTATAACCTTGAAAACTAAAATCATTAGTTACTCCACTATAATTATATTCTTTATTAATTAAATTTTTAGCTTCTTTAATAGCTTCCACTACTTTTTCCATAATTATCCTCTTTTTAACAGCATTTTATCATTGCAATCTTTAATATTTAATATTTCATAATCTTTTAAATCATTTTCTTCAACTAAAGAAGATGTAAATATAGGTAAACTAGAAACGTTTACACATTGTTTACCAAACAAATAATGCATAAAGAAAACACCATTTTCTCTTAATAATGATTCCATCTCTTTAAAAAATGGTTCTATATCTTTATAAAGCCAACAATAACCTAATTTATCATCACAATAATCTAAAACATTAGAAAATAAAATTAAATCATATTTACTATTTAATTTTGTGGGAAGATCTAATACATGAGTATTTTGATAAGTTAATTCTGCATTTATAATATTACTTCTTAATCTATTATAATCTTCTTCTGTTTTTAAATAACTTGATCTTGTAACTGGAAAATTAAAATTACCAAAGAAAATACCAATTATATCAAATAAATTATAATTAGTATTTTCCATACTTTGTAATTTATAATTATAACTAATTATATTTTGCCAATAATAACGTTCTTTTTTATCCATAAAGGATAATAAATCAGTTAATATACTAGTTAGTTCTTCTAAAGATACATTTTCATTACTTGAATAATTATAATCAAATATTTTATAAGAAATATCTAAAAATTCTTGATAATTATATTTGATAATCATTGCTCTTTTTAACCCTAAAACATAATATTCTGTTAAACCATTTATATCAAACGTATCTATTTTTTTTATACCTTGAGAAATAAGAGAAAATACTTGGTCACCACTAGCAGTAACTGATAAAGCTGTATCTTTATTATCAAAACTAGTAAAAGATAAATAATCATCTATATTTTCATTTGAATAGAGATAAAACCTTTTATAACCTTTAAAATTGAATACATTTTCAAAACATCCAAGTGCAACAGCTCCATATATTATAGCTTTTGTTTTTAGAATTGCTGTATCTACTTTTTCCATAATTTCTCCCTTAAATTTGCTTTTTATTCTAACATTTAATACTCTTTTTTGCAACTACAACGCGAAAACTTAAAGCATAGAAAAGAAGATTAATTAATAAATTACTACCAATACTTATTAAAATATTATTAAAATTATTAAATGTAATTAATTTAGAAAACACTATAAATAAAATATAGGTATAAGTACAAAAAAACATAAATATATAAAAATTCTTTTTATTTAAATCTTTAAATATTTTTATAAATAAATAAATTATAGAAAGAATTACTATATTATAAAAGTATGTATTAAAAATTATTAAATCTAAAATAAGACCTGTAAGTAAATAATATTTATATGGTTTATCATAAAGATAAACTAAAAAGAAGTAAGAAGTAAAAGAAGTATAATTATTTATTAAAATATCTAATAATAACAATAAAAATATCATTTGTTCTCCTTTAATATAGTTACATAATCTAAATCTTTAATTTTAATTTTATAATCAACTTTAATAATTTTTTCAATATTTTTACTATCTAAATTTACTTCTTTTACTTCCCCAATATAAATATTTTCTTTTGTATTTCCTAAACCAGATGTATAAATAATATCACCCACGTTAACACTTCTATTACTTTCAATATTACTTACTATTAATTCATTATTTTTATATTCTAGTAAACCTATTTCATCATTTATTTTAACAGATATCTTACTATTTTTATTAGTAATTAATTTAACTGTACTAGTACTATCATTTACTCTATCTATTACTCCAACTAAAGTATTATCATATATTACTGGTTCATTACTTAAATTTTTATCTTTACCTCCCCTTATAGTTATTTCATTTAAATAATTATATATATCTTTATAAATAATATAAGTATTTAAAAATTCACTTTCATATACTAAATCAATATTATTAAACTCTAATAATTTATTATAATCACTTTCTAATAAAGAACATTTAGTAGGATGATACATATCTTCTTTTATATTAATTATTTTATATATTGGTTCTTTTAAAATTAATAATAAAAATAATATTAAAAACAAATAGTTTTCTTTAATTAATTTTTTCATTTTTAAGACTTTCTAAATATAAATTTAAAATACTTTGGTTAACTTTATTATATATTGATGAATCTTCTGTATTATTAATAATCTTTTCATAATTTTCTAAATTATTATAAAAATCTTTATTAACATTTATTGTTTTTAAATAAATATCTATATTATTATTTCTAAAGTATACCAACATATCATTTACTATATCAATATCTTTATACATTGCCGTATATATTTTATATAAATTATTATCTTTTACAATTATGGAAGAAGAAAGTTTTTTAGCATATTCTTGAGCATTATCTTCTTTTTCAAAGGCTCCAACTTGAAAAGCATAAACTAAATATTCTTCTTTAGCATAAATATTTTCTTTATTTAATATAAAAAAAGTAAAAATAACTCCTGCTCCAATTGAAAAAAGCATAATTAATATATTTCTTTTCATTTTATCACCCAATTAGAATATACCATATCAGATAAGAAATATATGTCGAATTAAATACGTTATATTAAAAAAGAGATAATATTTTTATTATCTCCCATTAGATTATCATTTTACTATGTAGAATGGATTTTGTGTTGTTCCTGCTCCTCCTAATTCGATATCAGATTTCAGATAGAAGACTGGGCGTACTGCCAATTTTGAATCTAAATTGTTGTAATCGATGTAACCAGAATTTGTCACACGCCATGCTTGTATATACTTACTAGATGATTCTAAACGGCCTAAACGGGACATAGTCCATTCTTGATCAGCTGATGATCCTCCATTTTTTGTTATATGCATCCAACCACCATCTTTGCATTCTGTCCCCGTTGAACTCTTCTGATGACAATTGGTTGATGTTGTTGATTGATAATAATAGTCATGTAAGTAGATTAATCCTATTTTGGCTGTGCTATTCATTTTTTGCCATCTTCCTGTTTCTATATTTCCTGTTTGTTTTTTTGGGTAATATTGGCTATTTTCTTCTCCTGTTTCTATTTGATATAACTTTTCTTCTGTTAAATCTGTTGCAAACGTATATTCTATATCTCCATAATACCATTCCCAATCTTCTATTTTGTCTTTGATATCACTTGATAAATTACTTAAAAATGAATCATCATTTGTATTTAATGCTCTAAACAAATCACTTTCTGGCCACTCTGGACAACCATTGCTTCCACATTTGTCATCATGAGGATCTTTGTTCCAAGCATATGTACTTGTTCCATTTTTGTTATATTTTGTTTGTTTCATGACTTTTATATTACCTTCAGGTGTTATTCCTATGATTCGGTACATATTATCATCATATCCAGTACTTTGTGCATTACTACATCCTGCTAAACCTACTTTTTCTAAACATATATAGTTATCTACACTATTTCCTTGATACCTATACATTCCTCCGATTAAGTTATCACTTAATGTATTTGTTTTATCATATTTTCTTAAATCATTTACTGACATTTGTTTATCAAAATATAAATAACAATATGATGTCTTATTACTTGTTACTGTTATACTATTTGTATCTGTATCAAATGAAATGTCATCTATTTTATTTCCATTTATATCTTCACATCTACTTTGTTCTTCATTTAATTTATATCCTTCTGGAAATAAATTTTCTTTTCCTTCTTCTCCATGATATTCTACATAATTATCCCCATCTTTTATATACATTGCAAATTGTTTTTTCTTTGTTTCTATTTTTTCTTTTTCTTCTGGTAATTCTTTTGGTTTATTTTCATATGTTCTATATGTCATATACATTGACATTACTAATATTACAGAAAGTACTAACACTATTATCTTTTTCTTCTCCATATTATATAATTCACCTTTTCTTTTTGTTAATAACTTACTATTATTTATTAACTCTTCTATCCTATATGGTTATTATATAATACCCCCCCCGGAGTCAAGTTTCAAATTTAATTTTGTTGTTAATTTTGTAATTTTTTATAAATTGTACTTTATTTTACACAAATTAAAAAACGTCGTCCTTATAGTAGGACAACGTCCTTAAAATAAAACAATTTTAGGTGACGTGAAATATCACACTTCCTATATATTTAGTATACTCTATTTTTATATATATTACAATAAATTAATCTAATTTTTGTTTTAAAATATCTTTTACAATAGTGGGATTTGCTTTACCCCTTGTTTCTTTCATAACTTGACCAACAAAATAATCAAATAAATTAGTTTTACCATTTTTATATTCATTTACTTGTTGTTCATTATTTGAAATTATTTTATTTATAATGTCTTCTAAAACTTCTTTAGATGAAATTTGAGCATTATCTTTAGTAATATAATTTTTAGGTTCTTTTTCTTCTTCTAAACTTTTAAAGAAAATTTCTTTTGCTTGTTTAGATGAAATA
Source organism: uncultured Bacilli bacterium (assembly GCA_947589495.1). Lineage (GTDB taxonomy): Bacteria > Bacillota_I > Bacilli_A > RF39 > UBA660 > SIG200. The sequence goes on from CANQAK010000010.1 coordinate 11,130, forward strand.
GTACCTGCTGCTAATTCTTTAATAATTTGATTCAATAATGCTGGTGTTAAATAGAAATCTTTTAATTCAATTTCATATTTATTAATATAAGCAATTATTTGAACAGTTAACCAATTTGCTGCCGTTTTAGGATTCATTCTTAAATTAACACACTCTTCAAAATAATCAGCATAAGCTTTTTCTCTTACTATAACATTAGCATCATATTCTGATAAACCATATTCATTAATATATTTTTCTTTTCTTTCTCTTGGTAAAACAGGAATATCTTTTTTTATTTCCTCTAACCATTCTTTAGTTATTTTATATTTAGGAATATTTGGTTCTACAAAATATTTATAATCAATAGCGTCTACTTTACTACGCATATGGATAGTAGTACCACTTTCTTCATCAAAGCGTCTTGTTTCTTGTACTACTTCATCATACCTACCAGCATCTTTTAATTCACTTTGTCTTTTTACCTCATAGATAATTGCATCATATACATTACCGAAAGAATTAATATTTTTAATTTCTACTTTTGTCCCAAGTTCAGTAGCATTTTCATCCATAATAGATACATTAACATCACATCTTATTTGACCTTTTTTAGTATCAGCTTCTGATACATCACAATATTGATAAGTTCTTCTCATATGTTCAAGAAATGCAACTGCTTCTTCTGCTGAATTTAAACAAGGTTCTGTAACAAGTTCTAAAAGAGGAACTCCTGCTCTATTGTAATCTATTAAAGATGTATCATAGTAATGATCTAAAGAAGCTGCATCTTCTTCTAAGTGAATATCATGAATTAATACTTCTTTATCTTTTCCATTTACATCAATAATTATTTTTCCATTAACTCCAACAGGATCATGAGATTGAGTAATTTGATAACCCTTTGGTAAATCAGGATAATAATAATTTTTACGATCAAAATACATATATTCTGGTTGCGTACACCCTAAGACCATAGACATCATTAAAGCTTTTCTAACACATTCTTTATTAACTACAGGTAAAGTACCAGGGAATGCCATATCAACAGGTCTTATATTAGCATTAGGAATTTCATTGTAAGAATTTTCAGCACTAGAAAATACTTTAGAATTACTTTTAAGTTCACAGTGCATTTCTAAACCAATTACAACTTTATATTTACTCATTATTTACCTCCATCTTTGCTATTTGATTTTTATATGGCATTGCACTTTCTAATGCATAAGCTATATTTAAAATATTTGCATCATCATAACAATTACCTGTTATATTAATACCTACTGGTAAATTATTTATAAATCCATTAGGGATTGTAATTGATGGAAATCCTCCAAAATTACCAATTTGTAAGTGTTCTTCTAAAACACTAGTATTATCATCATTTACCGTATCATTTCCTTTAGAACCATCTAAATATGGTGCTACTCCAGTTGAAACTGGTAAAATTAAACCATCATATTCTTTAAATAATTCTTTCATTTTATTTACTATTAATCTTCTAACTCTTTGAGCATTAACAAAATATTTTTCTTGATTTTCTTTTTGTAAAATATATGAACCAATTACAAATCTTCTTTTTATTAAAGGACTAAAACCATTAGTACGATGATCTTCCATCATACTCATAACGCCATTTCCTTTTCCTCTAGGTCCAAAAATAATACCTGTTAAATTAGACATATTACTTGTAGCTTCAGCACAAGATAAACAAACATAAACAGAAGGAATGGCATTAAGTAGTGTTTGATCAACACTTACTTCGTGAACTGTTACACCAAGATCTTTTAAAATATCTAATGTTTTTTTAAAGTTTTCTAAATGTTCCTTTAATTCATCTGAAGCATTAGGATAATTTTCAATATTAGCTATTTCTTTAATATAGAATAATTTTTTACCCTTTACTAAACCATTTAATGAACTAGTTAAATTAATATTACTAGAATCCCAACTTGTTTGATCATATTTATCTATTCCTTTCATAGCATCAACAACAATCGCAGCATCTTTAACACAACGAGTTAAACATCCACAATGGTCTAAGCTTGATGCAAACGGAAATAATCCATAACGACTAATCATACCATAAGTAGGTTTATAACCAACAATACCACAAAATGCTGCTGGTTTTCTAATTGAATCTCCTGTATCACTACCTAAAGCATAAGGAAATACTCCTGCTGCTACACTGGCAGCACTACCACTTGATGAACCGGCACACATTCTTTTAGGGTCCCAAGGATTTCTTACAACCCCGGTATGACAAGTAGTACCAGTACCACCCATTCCAAATTCATCCATCGTAGTTTTACCAACTGGGATAGCTCCCTTTTTTTCCAAATTTAAAACAGCCGTAGCACTAAAAAATGGAACATAATCTTTTAAAGTATTTGATGAACCAGTTGATAATATTCCTTTTGTAGAGTAATTATCTTTTATACCGTATGGAATACCTGAAATTAAAGAATCAGTTACTTCTCCACCCTTTGCATCATCTAAAATAGTAACAAACGCATTACAAACTTTATTTATTTCTTTAGCTCTTTTTACTGATTCTTTAACAAGTTCTGAAGAAGTAATTTTTTTAGATACTAACATTTCATGTAATTCTTCAATTGTTTTAATAATGTCCATTATTCTGCACCTCCAACTACTTTAGGAACTTCAATTTCTCTTCCTTCATAAGCTTTACAATTTTGTAATAATTCTTCAATAGGAATACTTTCTTCTTTTTCATCACTACGAAGTTCATATTCAAAATCATCTAAACAATGAGTCATCGGTTCTACTTCACTTATATTAGGAATTTTATTTATTAAATCCATATTTCTATCAATAATATTAAATTCTCCTAAAACTAAATCATTTTCTTCTTCAGTTAAACCAATTAAAAGTTTTTCTGCATAGTCATCAACTAATTCTTTTGTAAATTTAGTCATTTTCTTCCTCCAAATCTAATTTAATTCCTAATTCTTTTAATTGTTCAGGTGATACTTCACTTGGAGCATCACTCATTAAATCACTTGCACTTTGTGTTTTTGGAAAGGCAATTACATCTTTTATATCTTGAGTATTTGTAAGTACCATAACTAATCTTTCTAATCCTGGAGCAATTCCTGCATGAGGAGGAACACCATATTTAAATGCCTCTAAAACAAAACCAAAACGTTTTTCAGCTTCTTCATCACTTATTCCTAAAGCTTTAAATACTTTAGCTAAATCATCTCTTTTATAATTTCTTACACCACCTGAGGCAAGTTCATAACCATTTACTACTAAATCATAACTTCTAGCAATACATTTTTCTGGTTCATTAATTAAATTAATATCTTTAAGCATTGTAAAGGGATTATGTTCAGCTTTCCATCTTTTTTCAGTTTCTGAATATTCAAAGAAAGGGAAATCAGTAATCCATAAGAAATTTAATTTATTTTCATCAATTAAGTTTAATTCTTTACCAATTTTTAATCTTAAAGCCCCTAAAGAAGCATAGACAATTTTTGGAGCATCTGCTACTATTAAAATTAAATCATTATTAGAAATATTATAAGTCTTTTTCATTAATTCTAATTTTTCATCTTCTAAATTTTTAGCAATAACTCCATTAAAAGTATCATTATCATACTTTAACCAAGCAAGTCCTTTAGCACCATATATTTTTACAAAATCTGTTAAATGTTCAACATCACTTCTGGAATATTTATCTCCATTATTTTTAACAATTAAACATTTAATAATACCTCCATTTAAAATAGCATTATTAAAGACATTCATTTTAGTTCCTCTTAAAATTTCTGTTAAATCTAATAATTCCATTTCAAATCTTGTATCAGGTTTATCAGAGCCATATTTTTCCATCGCTTCATGATAAGTTATTCTTGGAAAATCTGGTAAAGAAATATTTTTAACTTCTTTTACTATTTTTTTAATCATACCCTCAGTAACAGACCAAACATCTTCTTCAGTGGCAAAACTCATTTCCATATCTATTTGAGTAAATTCAGGTTGACGATCACTTCTTAAATCTTCATCTCTAAAACTTCTGGCAATTTGATAATATTTTTCAAACCCTGCAACCATTAATAATTGTTTAAATATTTGAGGACTTTGGGGAAGTGCATAAAATGCACCTTTATTAATTCTTGATGGAACTAAATAATCTCTTGCTCCTTCTGGTGTAGATTTACATAAAATTGGTGTTTCTATTTCAATAAACCCTAAATCATTTAAATAATCTCTAGCAACTTTACAAATTTTATGTCTTATTAAAATCTTTTCTTTAATACTCTCTCTTCTTAAATCAAGATAACGATATTTTAAAGCAACATTTTCATTTATATTACTATCTTCATAAACATTAAAAGGTAAAATATCACATTCACTTAATATTTCTAAATTTTGAACAATTAATTCAACTTCCCCAGTAGCTAAATTTGGGTTTTCTAAACCTTTTCCTCTTAATTCTAATTTACCAGTAACTTTAATACAATATTCATTTTTTAAACTTTCTGCTAATTTAAAATCATCTTTTAAATAATCTCTATTAAAAACAACTTGTAATATACCACTTCTATCTCTTAAATCAACAAAGATAACACCACCCATGTCTCTTCTTTTATTTACCCAACCATAAACTTCAAAAATAGAACCTACATCACTTTTTCGAAAATCTCCGTTATTATATTTTTTCATTTTTTCTTTTCCTTCCTTGATTATATTCTTGATATGCTAATTTAAAGGCATCTTCTTTTAACCAAAAATAATTATAACCATCAACTATTTTAATTAGATCTTCAAATTCACATAATTTTACTTCTTCACTAGTTAAATCAATAACTAAATTTAATCCTAAACTAAAAGCATATTCAGTAATACTTTCAATCGTATCAAATTCTTTAGGCATATTTTTTAATACCTCACATCTTTTTAAAATACTAATTAAAAACTTTTTATATAATTCAAAATCTTTTTCTAAAGTTTTTTGGAAATTTTGAAATTTTTCTTCTGAATCTTTATCAACTAATTCTAAACATTCTTTTTGATCTTTAGAACTTTTTAAAATATTACCAGAAAAATCATATAAAAAATAATTAGCATTTTCTCTTACTAATATAGTGTTATTAGAAAATACTTGAAAAGAAGAATTTTGACTAATAGAACAAATAAAACCATTTTTATTTATTATTATTTTTGAACTTCCCATATCTAAAACACTATAATTTCTATCATACACATAATAATTATATATTCCCTCAATTAAAGGAATACCATCACTAGTTAAAAGAACATATCTATCTTTTTCTAATATACTTTTAACAATAATATAATCATCAAAAGCATACATTATATCTAAATTAGTATTAATTTTCTTAAAATTTCTATCATATAATATTCCTTTTAAATCATTTATTCTAATTTTAATGATATTTGGTACTAATTTACACTCGGCAAAATGAGGATAAAGAGCAGCTCTTCTAACTTTTTCAATTTCTTTATCAATAATTAAGGGATGTAAAGATATGTAATCACATCTTTCACTTGTATAAAAACTACTTGATCCATTAACTTTATCATTTTTTAATCCAACTTTAATATCTTTTACTACTTCCACTTAAATACTCCTTAAAAATCACAAGATTTTGGAGTTCTAGGATAAGGTATAACATCTCTTATATTATCTACTCCAGTTAAATATATAAGTAATCTTTCAAAGCCCATTCCAAATCCAGAATGAATACAACTTCCATATCTTCTTAAATTTAAATACCATTCCATTCCTTCAGTTGGAATTTTTAATTCTTCCATTCTCTTTCTTAATTTTTCATAATCTTCTTCTCTTTGACTACCACCCATTAATTCTCCTGCTCCAGGAACTTCTAAGTCAACAGCAGCCACCGTTTTACCATCACTATTTTGTTTCATATAGAAAGCTTTTATATCTTTAGGCCAATTTTTAATAAATACTGGGCCATTAAAATATTCAGTAATATACTTTTCATGTTCTTTTTGAATATCTTCTCCATATTCTGGTTCAAATTCCCATTTAATTTTTGCTTCTTTTAATATTTTAATGACATCACAATGATCAATTCTTGTAAATTTACTATTTATTAATCTTTCTAATTTTTCTTTTAATCCTTTTTCTACAAATTTATCAAAAAATTCAATTTCTAAAGAAGCATTTTCTAATACATATTTTACAATATATTTAAGCATATCTTCCATAATATCCATATCACCTTCTAAATCACAAAAAGCAATTTCTGGCTCAATCATCCAAAATTCAGAAGCATGCGTTTTAGTATTAGAGTTTTCTGCTCTAAAAGTTGGTCCAAAAGTATAAGTCTTTTTATAACTTAATGCAAATGTTTCAGCTTCTAATTGTCCACTTACAGTTAAATTAGTTGATTTACCAAAGAAATCTTTAGTATAGTCAACTTCACCATTTAATTTTTCTAAAGGTAAAGTTGTAACTTGAAACATTTCACCGGCTCCTTCACAATCACTTGATGTAATAAGGGGAGCATGAAAATAAACATAACCTCTTTCTTGAAAATATTTATGAATAGCATAAGCTGCAATACTTCTTACACGAAATACAGCTTGAAAAAGATTAGTTCTTGGCCTTAAATAAGCTTGTTCTCTTAAAAATTCTCTAGTATGTCTTTTTGGTTGAATAGGATAATCATCTGGACAATTACCTAAAAGAACAATTTTAGTTGCTTGCATTTCATAATCTTGATTACCAGAAGATTCAATGATTTTACCAGTTACTTCGATAGCACAACCCACTAATAATTTACAAACACTTTCAAAATTAGCAAGTTCTTGTGTATATACTACTTGTAAATGTTTTTGAGTTGTACCATCGGAAAAATCAATAAATCCAACATTTTTTCCATCTCTATTATTTCTTAACCAACCACAAATAGTTACTTCTTTATTTAAATAACTTTTAATATCTTTAAATAAATCTCTTAAATCCATTAATATCACCCTATAAACTTCCTATAATATATTCTACTATTTCATCAATATCAATTTTTTCTTCTTCTTTAGTTACATTATCTTTAATATTAACTAAACCTTTTTTTAAATCTTCATCATTTAGAATAATTAAATATTTTGCATTTAATCTATCAGCTTCTTTAAATTGCCCTTTAAGTCCTTTATCTAAATGATTAGTTTCAGTTATAACACCATTTAAACGTAAATTTTGAGCAATATCTAAGGCATGTAACTTTTCTTCTTCAGATACATACATAATGAAACATTCAACTTCTTTTTTCAAATCTTTATATAAATCAATATTTTTAAGAATTTCTACAATTCTATCTATACCACATGCAAAACCAATACCATAAGAATCAGGGCCATCTAACTCTTTAATTAGTTTGTTATAACGGCCTCCCCCACCTAACACACTTTGTTGTGTATCATTATAATCTAATGATACTATTTCAAATACTGTATGATCATAATAATCTAATCCTCTTACAATATTTGGATCAATTTCATAATCTATATCTAATATATCTAAATATTTTAAAACCGTTTCAAATCTTTCTTTACTTTCTTTATTCAAATAATCTATTGTTTTAGGAGCATTTTTTAATATTTCTCCATCTTTATCAATTTTACAATCAAGTATTCTTAAAGGATTAGTTTTAAATCTTTCTCTACAGTCTTCACATAACTCACTTAAGTGAGGCTCTAAATATTTTTTTAGAGCCTTTTTATAATTACTTCTTGACTCTTCATCCCCTAAACTATTTATGTTTACTTGTAAATTACTAATATGTAATAATTCTAAAATACGATATGCTAAACTTATTACTTCGGCATCAATAGTAGGACTATTACTTCCTAGTACCTCTACTCCAAATTGAGTAAGTTCCCTAAGTCTACCTTTTTGTGGCCTTTCATAACGATACATTGTTCCATTGTAAAAATATTTTTTAATATCAGGGGAAGCATATAATTTATTTTCAATATAACTTCTAACTACTCCAGCAGTTCCTTCTGGTCTTAAAGTAATATTTCTATCGCCTTTGTCTTTAAAATCATAAGTCTCTTTTCTAACAATATCAGAAGTTTCTCCAACACTACGATGAAATAATTCGCTACTTTCAAAAATAGGAGTTCTAATATATTCATAGTTATAACTTTTCATAACTGTTTCAACTAAGTGGTTAATATACTCCCAAAGTAATGCATCATTTCCTGTAATATCTACTGTTCCTTTTGGTTTTGTTATCATTTTTAATCCTTCTTTCTATAAAAAAAGACCTAATCTGTAAGGGCGGGAGTGTTCCCACGGTACCACCTTACTTTTAGGCCTCTATTTTTTATCACTTAAAAGCGTCTCTATATATTTGAAAGTGTCTTCATTTATTATTCTGTTTGACTTTTCCACCATCCGTCTTCGCTTAAAACTTTTTAATAATAAACTACTTTTCTTTCCATAGAAAATTTAAAACACGTTTTAATTTTATTACTTTTTATATATTTAGTCAATAAATTTTATTAAGAATTTGGTTTATTTTCATTAGGGTTAACTATTAAAGTAATAAGAGATTCAAAATGTTTATTTTCAGTTGTGTTATCATATTGTTCACTATTATGTTCTGTACCATTATATGCAGCAGAATCTCCTTCATAATAGTCTACCCAAAGATAAACATCATATTCAATTTTAGAAGTGCCATCTGTATTATTTTTAATTGTACTACTATCTAATATATATGAATTTATTGTTTTATAATCACTATAAGTTTTTTTTGCAGCTGTTAATTTTTCTGTTAATTCTTTTTGAAGTAATTGATAATCATTTTCACTACTTGATGAATCTACTTTTTTCAAAGAATTTATGTAATCAGCTGATTTTAATTCTTGACCATCTTTTTTTACTTGTAATCTTAATTGACTATCATTTAAATATGTTTTTTCTGAAGCAGTATCTTCATCTTTAGATAAAGTAGTTAAAACTAAAGCATAATTAACTTCACTTGTTTGTTTACATTTATTAGTGATTGTTAATTTAAATGGCTTTACATGTTCTTTTGCCCAATCATCTGTTATTGGATAACTATAAGTTAAATTTTCAGATGAAATAGCACCATCTTTTACTTCTGCAAACTCAATATCCATACATTCAGCAGTTCCAGTAATATTTGCAGTTGTAGTTGTATTACTAACATTAACTTTAAAATAAGCATATGAACCAACTACTCCTAAAACTATCATGATTGTAACAAATATAATAGCCATTACCATATATTTTCTCATTTGGCTTTTTGAATTTTCTTCTGAAACATCTTTCCTTTTTATTTCTTCTTTAAAATCTTCATTCATTAATATCACCCTATATCTTATAATTAATTATAATATATTTAAAATGTTTTCGCAACCTAATAAATATTTTTTTATTCTTTAAATTCAAAAATATAATCTAAGATTTGAACTTCATCTCCTCTTTTAGCACCAAGTTTTTCTAATTCTTCTTCGACACCCATGCCTTTAAGTTTTCTTGCAAATCTTAAAACAGCTTCATCCTCATTAAATTTTGTCATATTGAATAATCTTTCAATTTCATTTCCTTTAAGTACCCAAATATCACCATCTTTTTCTATTGTATATGGTTTTTCACTTTTAAATTTAAATACCATATGACTTTCTAATTCATTTTCTTGATAAAGATCATTATTATTAATTTCTTCTAATTTTAAAGAAATATACTCTAATAATTCTTCTATTCCTTCATTATTCATTGCACTTATTGGAAAAATTTTTTTATCTTTATATTCTTTTTTAAATGCTTCTAAATTTTCTAAAGAAGAATCTAAATCCATTTTATTAGCTACAATTATTTCTAATTTATTACTTAATTTTTCACTATATTTATTTAACTCATTTCTTATAATTTTATAATCATCAATGGGATTTCTTCCTTCTAAACCACTCATATCAATAACATGACAAATAATACGAGTACGCATAGCATGTTTTAAAAACTCTATTCCAAGGCCAATTCCACTGCTGGCTCCTTCAATTAAACCAGGTAAGTCTGCCATAACAAATGATGAACCATTTTTAAGTTTTACAACACCAAGATTAGGAGAAAGAGTTGTAAAATGATATGCTGCAATTTTTGGTTTACTTGAACTTATTTGACTAATTAAAGTACTTTTTCCAACTGAAGGTAGTCCCACTAAACCAACATCGGCAAGCATTTTAAGTTCACATTTTATAAGTTTTATTTCTCCGGGTTCCCCTTTTTCACTAAATTTAGGGGCAGGATTATCATGAGTAGCAAAGGCTTTATTACCTTTTCCTCCTCTTCCTCCTTTAGCAACAACCACACTATCACCATCATGAGTTAAATCTGCAATAATTAAATTAGTATCTAAATCTGTTATAGTAGTTCCTAAAGGAACTTTTACAATTATATCTTCGGCATTTGAACCATATTTATTAGCTCCTTTTCCATTAACTCCCTTTTCCCCTTTTAAAACTTTCATATATCTTAAATCAATTAATGTTTTAAGTCCTTTATCTACAGTAAATATTACATTTGCACCTTTACCACCATTACCACCATCTGGTCCTCCCATTGGAACAAATTTTTCACGTCTAAAAGAAGTGCATCCATCACCACCAGAACCTGCAATAACTTTTAAAGTAATTTCATCAACAAACATAATAAACCACCTATATCCATTATATCACTCTTTAAAGTAACAAAAAAGCTCCTATTTTTTTAGTTTTTATGATATTATTAGATTATGAAAAAAATAGTTATAGTTATATGTTTTATATTTTTAATTTTAATATCTATTTTATTATATAAGTATTTTGATTCCAAAAATTATATTAGTAGTGATATTGCTAAAGAAATTGCTATGAAAGATGTATCTAATAAAGATGGAAATTATACTTTTAATTCAGTTACTTATACTAATGAAAATGATAAATATATTTATATATTAGAATTTAGTGATAATAATAATTTATATACTTATAAAATAGATGCTAAAAATAAGAAAATAATTTATTCTAATAGACAATCTTTAACAAATAATAAAGAATATATGATGGAAGATGATATTTTAGAAATTGTATTTAAACATGCAAATTTAAATAAAAATGATTGTAATTTAATTTCTAATTTAGTAATTTTAGAAGATAATATACCTATCTATAATACTGTATTTTATTATAATAATATTCGTTATGAATATAAAACTAATGCTTTAACAGGAAGTATAATATCAGTTTCTAAGTTAAATGAAAATACAAATTAAAAAGTCATAATTATAAGTTTTAACTTAATGTTATGACTTTTTGTTTTGATAGATTATTTTGCTATGTAGAATGGATTTTGAGTTGTTCCTTCTCCTTCTAATTCTATATCGGTCTTTAGATAGAAGACCGGGCGAACCGCATTCGCAGTGCCCAAGTTCCAGGCGTTGACACTGCCGTCCGGAAACACATTCCACGCACTGAACTTAGTACTCGAGTTAGCGAGTCGACCAATACGCGACATGGTCCATTCATATACTTCGTTACCAGATAATGAATATCATTTTTTGATATATGCATCCAACCGTTATCTTTACATTGTGTATATGTATTATTTGATGCAAGACAATTATCGGATGTGGATTGGTAATAATAATCATGTAAATATATTAATCCTATTTTGGCTTTATTATTCATTTTTACCCATTTTTGACCTGTTACTAAATTTTTATTTGATGCTGTTTTTCCATAATATTGTGTATTTGTTTGTCCTATTTCTATGTTATATATTTGATTTGCTGTTTTATTTGCATAATTATATTCTATATCTCCATAATACCATTCCCAATCTGCTATTTTATTTTTAATATCATCTGATAATTTACTTAAAAATGAATCAGCATTTTCATTTAATGTTTGATATATTTCTGAATTTGGCCACTCTGGACAACCGTATCTTCCACAATAACCACTACTTGATGATGAGTCATCATGATATTTTGTATTCCATGCATAATTTCCTATACTTGTTTGTTTCATGACTTTTATATTTCCTTCTGGAGTTATTCCTATTATCCTGTACATATTATCTGTTTTTTCTTGACAATTTGTATTATTTAAACTTCCTAAGCATATATAGTTATTTACACTACTTCCTTGATACCTATACATTCCTCCAACTTCTTCATCACTTAAACTTTCATTACTTGTTCTTGAATCTATTAATTCTTGTGGATTTTCTGGTGTTTTTATATCAAAGTATAAATAACAATATGCTGTTTTATTACTTGTTACTGTTATACTATTGGTGTTTGTATCAAATGAGATATCTTCTATTTTATTTCCATCTATATCTTCACATCTACTTTGTTCTTCATTTAATTTATATCCTTCTGGAAATAAATTTTCTTTTCCCTCATCTCCATGATATTCCACATAATTATCTCCTTGTTTTATATACATTGCAAATTGTTTTTTCTTTGTTTCTATTTTTTCTTTCTCTTCTGGTAATTCTTTGGGTTTATTTTCATATGTTCTATATGTCATATACATTGACATTATTAATATTATTCCTAATATTAGGACCATTATCTTTTTCTTCTTCATTATATAATTCACCTTTTCTTTTTGTTAATAACTTGCTCATATTTATTAACTCTTCTATTCTATATGGTTATTATATAATACCCCCCCCCGGAGTCAAGTTTTTAATTTTATTTTGTTGTTAACTTTACGTTTAAAGAATATTTATCTATTTAATTGGGAACCATAGAAAATGGTGAACAAAATGTTTTATAATTATGAAATAAATATAGAAAATAATGAAGAAGTATTATATTTATTTATAGATTTAGATAATGAATTTGCAAAATTAAAAGGAAAAGAAAAAAAGAAAAAATTAAAAGAAATGCTTGAAGATTTTTTTAAAGAACATAAAATAAAATTTAAAGGAAAGAAGATTGCCATTGTATCGGGAGGTATTATAGTTAGTACTCTTCTACTTACTAATAATGATTATAAATATACAAATATTGAGAGTAAAATAAATAGTTATGTACCTACTAGTATAGCTTTAGTGGATGAAAATATTAACTTAAATATTGATAATAATACTGAAGAAAATATTGAAGAAGTTGTAGAAGAAGTAACTGAAGAAATTATAGAAAAACAAAATGATATTAAAAAGGAAATTGTTACTGTAACTCCTAAAAAAAGTGTTACTCCCAAAAATAAAAATACCCCTACTGAAGAGGTAAAAGAAGAAAAACAAGAAATAGATAATAAGGAATATGTTAATATAAAAAGAAGTAATGGTAATATTGAAAGAATTGAATTAAATGAATATTTAATAGGAGTTACTGCTGCTGAAATGCCAGCTTCTTTTAATATTGAAGCTTTAAAAGCTCAAGCAATAATTGCAAGAACTTATACTTATAAAGCTTTAGAAAGAGGTATTACTTTAACAGATAATTCTAGTACTCAAAATTATAAAAGTATTGATGAATTAAAAAATATGTGGGGACAAAATTTTAATATGTATTATCAAAAAATTCAAAGTGCTATTAATAGTACTCAAAATATTTATTTAACGTATAATGGAGAAATAATTGACGCTGTTTATCATTCTACAAGTAATGGAGTTACTGAAGACGCTAAAAATGTTTGGGGAAATTCTTTCCCTTACCTTGTAAGTGTGGATAGTCCATATGATACTACTAATAAAACATTTCAAACTGATATGTATCTTACATATGAAATTATTTTTGAAAAATTAGGAATTATAGTAAATCAAGATACAGAGTTTAATATTTTAAGTAAAACAGTTGGTAACCGAGTGGAATTTATATCGATCAATGGAGTAAATTTTACTGGTGTAAAATTAAGAGAATTATTAGGACTTAGAAGTGCTGATTTTACAATTGTTAAAGATGAAAATGGGGTAAAATTTACTACTAAAGGGTATGGTCATGGCGTAGGTATGAGTCAATATGGTGCTAATGGGATGGCTAATAATGGATATAACTATGAAAGTATTTTAAAACATTATTATAAAGGAGTTAGTTTATCTTTTAAAAATTAAATTATAAATTATATAAACATTCATTAATACTTAAACCAATTATTTCCGATATCTTATTTATATAATCATCAATATGATTAGTTGATAATAAATAATTTATATTATTTTTATTATTTAACTTTAATTCAATTGCAGTAGGTACGCCAATAACTAAAACAGGTACATTTAAAGTTTTTTGACTAATTTCACTATTAATACCTTTTATTCCACTTCCAGGTATAATACCTTTAGTTGTAAGTTCAATTGTATGTTCTAAATATTTAATATCTTCAGTAACAAATGAATCAATTAAAATAACTAAATCTGGTTTTATTTCTTCAACAACACTTTCTACTATTCTTTTAGTATCTATTCCTGTTACAGATAAAACTTTAGGTTCTAAAGTAGAAATTATATTACTATCTACTTTTATTCCTAGGCTTGGTAAATGAGAATTTACTTTAATATATTGTAAAGTTTTTGGTCCAATAGAATCAGCAGTATGAGAATTATTACCAAGCCCTACTACCAAGGTATGAAAAACATTTTTATTAACTAATTTTTCTATAAAAAATTTTAATTCCTCTTTTAGAATTTTTTTTAATTCTAATTTTTTAAAATATTCTGGATAAATAATAGTATGATATAAAAAATTATTTTGAGAATTTTGAAATATTTTAATATTTTTATTTATATAATCTTTAATTTTTTCTTTTTCATAAAATAAATCAGTTCTTCGACCATGTAATTTCATATAACTCACCATTTATATTATGAACTAAATTAATTTTTTTAATATTTAAACAAAGAAAAAGTTTGCAAATAAAATGCAAACCTTATTTTCAAATAATGGTGTCCCCTTAGGGATTCGAACCCTAGACCCACTGATTAAGAGTCAGTTGCTCTACCAACTGAGCTAAGGAGACAAAAATAATTGCTAAATAAATTATAACGTAGGGTCTTAAAAAATGCAAGTTAATTACTTGCATTTTTTCGTGCGAATCCCTTTTATTATTTATATTCACTAAAATCTTTAACTTTACTTTCATCAGGTTTTATTTCAAATTCAATTTTTTGCATTTTACTAGAACTTTTTCCAGCCCCATCAGTTATCGTATAAAGTATCCAATATTGATCTATAAATTCTGATGGTTTTACTTCATGGTAAACTACATGCGTTATTTTATAATCATCAGTATCCTCAACTACTTCTAAATGTTTATAATTAATATCATCAATACTTACTACTTTATATACTTTATCATAAAATTTAATAACGGGAGTAGCAATATCATTAGGGTTATTGACATCTTCTACCCATTTAATTTTTCGACCAGAAGCAATCCATCCAACTGTATCTTTATATTCAATTTTATACCAATAGTATACACTACTATCAGTATTAATATCTAATACTTTATAAACTTCACCTTTTTTTACTTCTCCTAAAGCTTTCCCATTTGAACTTGGTTTATCTCTAACATTAATTGCTTCTTCATGAAGAATTTTAACATACCAACCTTTTTCTATTTCTTCAATTCTTTTTTCTTCAACAATTTTTTGATAGAAAAAATAACCTCCAACTCCTCCAAATAAAAGCAATACAAATAAAAAACAAATTACTACACTTTTCACTAATCCACCATCCATAAAAATTATAACATAAAATGACAAAATTTTTACAAAATATTGAAAAATCTCTTGCTTTTTTTAATTATTTATTATACAATTTACTAGACGTAACGAAAATGGGCTTGTAGCTCAGCTGGTTAGAGCGCACGCCTGATAAGCGTGAGGTCGGAGGTTCAAGTCCC
>CANQAK010000011.1 GCA_947589495.1 uncultured Bacilli bacterium
AAATAAAAATCATCATAAAGCCATATAAACACTAGGCTAAACGATGATTTTTTGCTTTATTAACTGTCAAACTCGGGAAAAAAGTATTCATTAGTATTATTTTTATCTTTTTTGGAAAATTTATGTTAAACAAAATAGTATTTTTATTTTTTGTATGTTATAATTAAATTAATTTAGAAGGGTAGGATTTATATTTATTATGACTAAAAAATCTTTTTATCAGGGTTATTTAAAAAAGGTTTTGGGAATAGTTATTATTGCTGTTATGTTTTTTTCAACAATAAGCAATGTTTATGCAAAAACACTTACTATAAATGAGATATCTAATCAATTTGAACAAACTAAACTATTTGATGTATTTAATATTAATTTAAGTACTAAAGTAAATACTGATGATAATACTTTGGATATTTATGGCGATGATGAAAAAATTTTTTCATTTACTTATGGTACAGATTATATAGAATATGATGATCGTAGTACTGAGGTAACAATGGAAAATGCAATTAATATAGGTACAGATTTGTGTTTAAAAGGTATGATTGAATCAATATTAAAATTAAGTGGGTATGATGATCAATTTATAGAACTCGATGAAGATTATACAGATACTTATGATACTTATGGTATTCAAATGGAAACAGAACATTATGATTTTAGTATTGAAGAAGATGGTATATCTATTAGTATGACTGGTGAATTCGTAAAATATTTTAAGATGTCGTTTGATACTGATAAAATAGATGCTTTGATGAATAAATATGGTGTTGATATTGATGAACAAAATCCGAATACAGAAATTTTTGAATCTTTAATACCTACAATTGAAGCAAAAGATATTACTGAAAATTCAGTAACATTATATCCTCATGTAAACTACACAAACACTGATTTAAATTACACAATTAATTGTTATATATATCGTTCTACTAGTATAGATGGTGATTATGAAAAAATTTCAGATGCAGTTAATTGTTTTAATCCAGAAGGATTTAAAGATGAAAATTTAAATAGTAATACGACATATTATTATAAATCTTTAGTTGTAGGTGGTACAAAATATAGTGAACCATTAAAAGTCACTACAAAAGAAGTAAGAGAAGTTAATACAGATAATTTAGATGTTTCAGAAGAAAATCCACCAACTGGTATGTCATTTCCTATTATTACTGCTAGTATTATAACAGTAGTAAGTATAGTTATTCTTAAAGTTATACATAAGAAATCAGCATTTAAACGAATTTAATGGTTAGTTTTTACTAATCATTTTTTTTAAAGCATAATAAAAAGTAGACTAAAATATTTTTTATCTGTCTACTTTTTAATTTAATTATTTTATTAGTTTTCTTGTTTTAATCATTTGTTGACTTTCAAATATTTGATTATTATAATGAGCTTTTTCTTGATCACTCATTTTAATTTGATATGTTTCTTCAACTTGCTCTAAAAGTCTTGGCATATCTAAAGCCATTGCTTGAACAAATAACTCTTGAAATTCATCATCATTTCTAACTAATTCAGTATCTGTAGATTTACCATAAAAATTAATAGAGAAATAATTAGGTAAAATTTCCCAGAATTTTTCAAAAGAATGTTCATAATCATAAAGTGGCATTAATCTTACATGATCTTCTTTACAACCAAATGTGAAATTACTTATATGTCTATCATGTTGATTAGTAACTAAATCTCTTACAATCATTTTTTTTAAATCTTTTAAAAGTTTATCAATATCTTCAGGATTAATTTCTCTTACCTTATTATCAATAGGATCTATAAATGATGTAAGAAGTAATAAATTACTTAATGATTTATTATTTTTTCTAAATACATAATATTGTGAATCACTAAAATGAGTCATATTAATATAATGCTCATCATCATTATAAAAAGATTTTGTTAATAAAACAAAAGATTCTTTTTCTAAATTTTCAGAATCAGAATGACTAAAGAGAGCAGGAATACTATGAACAGTTGGTAAATTAAAATAATCAGAAACAGCTTCCCCAACTAATTCATTTAATAATCTTCCTGATAATTTATTTTTTAAATAAAACATTTCTCCATCTATACTAACAAAATTACTATAATATCGTGGATCAATAATACTCCAATATTGTTCATCTTTGCTTGGAGTTACTTTACTTAAATTATGATCAAATAAAAAAACTACTTTGTTGTTATTAATAAATTGCATGCTAAAACCTCCTTTTTACGAATGTATTATTGTAATACATTTTTTCTATTTATTCAAGTTTATTAATAAATTATCTATTTTAATCTTTTAAATACCCATTTATATTTTTATAGTATTTTTTTCATACCTCCTTTCACTTATTATATTTATAAAATTATATATAAAATCCTTTTTATTAATAAATTATGTTGTATCTGAAAGTTCTTCTGTAAATAAAAGAGTGATATTTTTCTCACTCTTACTTCAAATATTTCCATCAGAAATTCTAAACTTTAAATATTATTAATTTTGTTTTTTCTAACACGTAAATAGGCAATTACTAAAACAATAATTAAAACTATTGCCATTGTAACACTTATAAATCCTGTTGGAGGATTATCAGTTACTTGATTTATAAATGGTTTTTCTTCAAATGTAGCAATTATATTAACATCTTCATCTGGCATAATAAATGAATTATTTTCCATATCAATTACCTTACCTGAAGCACTTTTTATAGTAATATTTTTAAGTACATAGCCTTCTTCGGGAATTGCTTCAATATTTACTTGTTCTTCAACTGCAGCATCACTAGGAACATTTAAACTACCTTTTCCTATTACTTCCTTTGTAATATTATGTCTTATATATTTATAACGAATTAAATAACTGTTAAGTTCATCACTTTTTCCAAATGCTTGTAATACAAATTCATCATTAAAGGTATGAATATGAGTTAAATCAATATTTTCTAAGCCAATTTCTTTAGCAACATCATGTGTTTCTAAAATATTTCCATCAGGGTTTAAAACTATTAATGAACTTGTAACAGTATCTTGATTTCTTTCATTACCTAAAATAGCATTATCTTGGTAACCAATAACAACAATAAATTTATTATTATAACCATTTATATCAAAATAATGAAAATTATCTTCAGCTTTTTTAATCCATAAGAATTTACCTTCAACATCAGTTTTAATTATAAAAGAAGTAATTTTCTCATCTTTAGTAGCTTCTCCTACAAAATATTTTGCATCACCTGCATTATACTCATTACTAATAAAAATATAATCATATTCATCAGGGTATATAGAATCCCAAATATTATCATATAAATCTTCATTATCTGTAATACTATTTATTATTTCTTTATCTACATCTTTATAATCTTTCGTTGAAGTTACTGTTTTACTTTGAACATCAATGGTATATAATTTTTGAGTTTCATAAGCATTTGAATAATCAGTACTATATCCTCTTGTAATAACATACAAATTATTATCTTTATAATATATTTCACCATCAATAGAATCTTCTGTTTCTAAATAAATATATGAATCCGTTGTGAATGATCCATCTTCTTTAGAAATAGCAATTACATAATATTTATTTTCAAAACCATCTGAATTACCTAAAAATAAGGCATATAAATAATTTTCATCTTGTTCTAATCCTATATATAATCCCCAGTAATTAGGTGATTCCCATTCTATTGATAAATCCTTTTTATTAACTTTTCTAATTACACCAGCATATTCATTATTAATAGATGTTGTATAATAATAATTATCATCCTCAATAGTTTCATCATAATATAAATAATTAGCAGCTAAACCAAGTTCAGTTGAATTATCATATTTTAAATATGTTTTTGCTAATGTAAAATTAATTGTTAGAAAATATAAAAATATTCCAAATAATATCTGTTTTAATATTTTTTTCATAATCACACCATCTCTACTTTCTCTATATTAAAAATTATACATTAATTTACTTGTTATTTCAATAATACAATTTAGTGTAAAAAAATAATTAGTAATAATAATTACTACTAATTAAATCTATAAACATTAATGGATGGAGTATTAAATAATCTAAAATTAAATTTTTCATAACCTATACCATTTGATATATAAACTTCAGAATTATTTATTTTATAATAATTACTAACATATTTATTAGCACCATTTTTCTTAATAATACCTCCATAAAAAGGTAAGTTAATAATTCCTCCTAAAGAATGACCACTAAAAATAGTATTAATACCTAAATTACTTAAATCATCACTATAATCTGGTTCATGTGTAATAGCAATTGAATAGTTATAATCAATCTCTGTTACTAATAAATCATTAATATTATCTAAATTAGTTATACCAATTATATTAATAGGAATCTCTGTTTTATAAAATAATAATTTATTTTCATTATCTAAAAGAGTAAAATCACTTTCATATAAAATATCTTTATAATTTTCTAAATAATTTGTATCATTATCTCCAATAACAGCAAATTTATATAAATTTGCATTCATTTTTTTAAAATATTCTTTTAATGTATTATAATCTTCTTCATTATAACTTTGACCTTGTTTAAATAGATCACCACTAAAAATAATAATATCAGCTTCTTCATCATTAATTTTTTTTAATAAAGTATCTAACATTTTTTTATTATAATTTTTTTCATATAATATATCAGAAAAATGAACTATTTTTAATTCTTTAAATGTTTCAGGAATATTTTCATTATTAATAGTATATTCTTTTATTTTAAAATTATTTATTTCAATATATCTACCATATAAGAAAATAATTGCTAATATTAAAATTAAAATTATTATAAATCTTTTCATTATTTTAAGCTCCTATAAAAAAGACAATAATACAGAATAAATTATGAATTGCATGAAAGAATATATTTGTCCAAACATTATTACTTTTACTATATATTTTAGCAAGATATGCTCCTAAAGAACCATAAGGAATAATATATAATAATTCTATTAAATTATTTTCTAAATTAAATATAACATGTAATAAACCAAATATTAAACCACTAAAAAGACAATAGAATAAACTATTTTTAAAAGCATCTTTTAAAATAACTCTAGTCATTAATTCTTCAATTATAGGGGCTGCAATTACCATTGAAAATATAGAATAAAATGGGTATAATTCTAAATAATTTCTATTTAAATCTTCATTAGTAGGCATACCTATAAAAGAACTAATAATTAAATTACTTATAAACATTATAATTAGTCCTAAAAAATAATATTGATAAGTATTTTTAATATATGTTTTACCATTTTCTTTAAAATCATTATAATCTGGTACAATTGTTTTTCTAAAAATAATGATAAATACAGTTAAAGTTATTATTTCAATAGTAAGCATACATAAATTTTTCATAAAAAGATTACCTTTTTCTAAAAAAGTATTAATAAATAGTAATTGTAATCCAATATTTAGTCCAATATATAATAATATTATTAAAAATTGTTTTAAAAATAATTTTGCTTTTGTTATCAAATTTTCATTATTTAACATAAATAACACCTATTTTAAATATATCATAACTTCAAAAAGTTAGCAATAAACTTGATAAAATTCGGTTTTTGTGTTAAAGTATATGCGTGGAAGCAGGTTGACTATATTATGAAAAAAATTTTATTAGCGTTGTTTTTAGTTTTTTCGCTTAATTTAAAAGTAAATGCTGCATCATTGTGTTCCTATAAAGAACAAACAGAATTAAACAGAGAAGCTGCAAATGTTAAGGCAACTTATGAAATAAAAGAAATAAATGAAACGGATTCAGAAGGACCAATAACATTTGAAGTTTTTGAGATTTCCATACTTAATATTACAGATAACTTTTATGTTCAAGTAAGAAATGATAAAACAAGCGAAGTAAAAACTTTTCGTAAAGAAGATACAACTGATGGAATAGCTAAATTTGAATGGGGAGATTTTGATACATTAACAAATTTCACTGTTCAAGTATATTCAACAAATGCAACAAGCTGTCCAAATGAATTATATAAAACAGTATATTTAACAACACCTATGTTTAATCCATATTCACAAAGAGCAATATGTGATGAATATAGCGACTTAGATGTATGTCAAGAATTTATAATGTCAAGTACAAATATAACAGAAGAAAAATTTTTAGATGAAGTAAGCAAACACCGTGATGAAGTTAGTGAAGAGGAAAATCCTGAAGCACCTTCTCAAAATGAAAAAAATAATTCATTAAATTATTTATGGTATTTAGGAGGGGGTATTGTTGTTGGGTTAGGTATTGTTATTGCTGTGAAGTTAATAATTAGTAGAAATAGGGGGATTAAATAATGAAAAAGAATTTTAAATTAATAATTACACTAATTATTGCAATCTTTATTGGAGTAAACATAACACAAGCTAGAAGTTGTGATGATATTTTAATGTATAAGCATGATTATTCTAAAACTGAAATTTATGTTCATTCTCCAGAATTAAGTTATTATGGTTATAATTATGGACACTGGGAACTTGGCGATTCTGAAGCAATGTTTGCAAGTTTTTGTCGTAACCCTGGGAAACATAGTGGTTTTGGAACAGGTGCTAACTTTGTATGTAAAGAAGTAGTATTTGATTCAGATGATCCACATACTAAACAAGTATATGATGCTGGAGTTATAGAAATTTTAAGAAATGGTTACAGTGTTGAAAATAGATCTGGTGGAGAACAAGAATTTGTTGCTACAGCTGTAGCGATTAGAGCTTATGAAAAACTTTGGCCTGATATTGATACAAATGGTAAAGATGCTTGGAATGATCCAGGTTATAAAGTTTATCTTGATATGTTCAATTATGTTGCTAAAGATTTAGTTGATGGTAGTTCAGAAATTAAAGGTTTAATTGCTGAATTAAGAACTAAAGGAAATAATATTCAAATACCACCATGTAATATGGGAGTAAATTGTTCTACAGTTAATTCGTTTACGAGTGGAAGTGGACGAAGTGGAATAAATATTACTGATGCAATTTATGGTGAAGCTAGAAGACTAATGAGTTTAGGTTTAAAAGCTGCTTTAGATTTTGAAGAAAATGGTAGTGCATCTGTTAATTATAATGCTGATGGAGTTGATATGGGTTCATCTAGTAAAAGAAATGAAGATGGAACTATTACTTATAAAAAAGCTATTGGTTATACATTTAATATAGAAAAATTTGATTCAAGTGATTCTTATGTTAAATTAGAATTTGATTGTCCAAGTTGTGTTAAATATGGAATGGATTATGAATTCTTTATTAATGATGAAAGTGTTGGTAAGTCATTACCTAATAATTTAGTTGATTATGTTCAAGGCGGAACTGGTAAAATAAATTTAAAAATTGAATTTACAGGAAATTCAGCAAGCTATAATTGTCAAAAATTAGATTATAAATTAAAATTAAGATATTTTGATGATACAATTAAAACAGAAGCATATGATATGCAATATGCATCAAGCGCAAATAAAGCATATATATATCAAGAATTTTATGTATTATATGCTGATAATGTTGAACAAACTGATGAAATACCAGCTCCAAGTACATTTAGATTATGTAAGCCATCTTGTAAAGATGTAGAAAAATCATGTAAAGAAGAAAAAGATCCAGAAGCTTGTGAAGATTATGAAAAAGAATACAATAGTACTTGTGTAGAATGTACAACATTTGTAAGTGATGCAACATGTAGTCCTGATGCTTCAAATGTAAATATAAAAGAAGGTTATGAATTAGGAGAAAACGTTTGTGAAAGTCCTGAAACATTAAATGTCTTATCATGTGTTATAAATCAAAGTGATAAAGCTGGTAATTCTTTTGAAGCTAAAAATATAATTAATAATAATGATTATTGTAGTGTTTTCTGTAAAGAAGATTATCATATAGAACTTCCTGGTGATAAAGAAGTTAATAGTGGAAGATATTTCTCATTAAAGGCATCAATTAGTGGTACAAAAACATGTTATAGTAATAAAATAGATAAAGATAAATTTGAAACTGATTTTGAAAATGCAAGACGAAATGTAGTTACTGCATACAATGCATATCAATTCTATAATTCTGTTGTTAATCAAATAGAAGGTGGTGCAACAGACATACCAGGTAAAGATTATAAACATTATAGTTACTCATGGAGCGTTAAAGCATTTGAACCATCTGGAAATGGTGGTACACTTACAAGCACAAATACTTTACCAAGTATTAGTAATACAACATGTACAAGTTCATCTGGAGGTGCTAGTTGTACATATTCAAGTGATGGTACTGATATAGCAGATTATAGTTCAAAATTTGGTGAAGCTAAAAATTCATTAAATGCTGCAATAAGTAAATTAGAAACAATTGTAAAAAATTATAACTCTTGTAGTGATTGGGTTATGGATTATAATTTTGATCCAGAAATAACATTTGATTATGAAGAAGAGTATATGGATATAGCGTTAACTGATAAATTACAAACAACTGGTGATATTAAAAAAAGTGATGTTGCAATACAAAGATGTGCTGGAGATATAGATAATGCATATAATACATGTAGTACTGGTTGGTCTAATGATAAACTAATGGAATCAAGAGAAGTATTTACTTGTCATGAAAGTGATAATACATATGCTTGTGAATCTGTAACAATGTCTGTATCTAAAGCAACAAGAATAAAAGAAGAAATTAAATCAAATGGTGAATATATTACTCCAACTCAATTTTTCACAGTATATCCAAATGGTTCAATAGTTACTAGTGAAAAAGAAGTTGAAGGAGCTAATCCATTAGAAAATAAATTACCAGTAGGACTTAATACTCCTCGAGGAAGATATTCATATTCATTAAAAGTTAATAATTTAGGTGAATTTTATGATTCTGATGAATTAGGAAGAATTTGGGGTAACGATAACAGTGTTGTTGATGCTGCTATAAAAGATGAAAGTGTATGTGAAAGAGATGGAGCATTAAAAACTGAAGCTCAAATAGGGGATAATACAATTACTGATGGAGTATATGTATGTGAATACACAGTAAACTGTCCAAATTGTCCAGTAGTATGTGAAGGAGATAATTGTTGGTATGATGACGATGATTGTCCAAATGGTAAATGTCCAGTAGTATGCGAAGGATGTTTATATGATAGTAATGATGGAGCTAATGTTACTTATAGACCAATAACTTCAAATGATTTGAATCCAAATAATAGAGATTTAGGAGCAAACTGGGAATATGATGATAATATTGATTCAGCTTTAGAATTAAAAGCATATACTACAACAAGTGAAATAGAAGAATCTGGCGAAAATGTTTATGAAGATAGCCAAGTTATGAAAGTAACATTAAATTCAGCTTTAATTAAAAAGATTAGAGACTATAATGCAAGCCAAAAAGATAATGGTGGATATGCAAATAACACTTTAAAATGTTATAGTCATAAAAATAGTAATGATGGAAAAACATATGATAATGTTTATTGTTATAGTACTTTTATAGATGAATTATTAAATGATAGTAGTTTAAGTAAAAATATTGAAATTGACAGTAGAAGATTATTAAATGAAAATGAAAGAAAAACAAACACTCAACAATCTGGATACTGGACAGCTTGGTCTGATGCAACAAGTAAATGGAATGTAAGTACAGAATTAGGTATCCAATTCAGAAGTAATTATGAAAATGTTGGTGTTGGACCATCATGGAAATAGTAAAAAAACAAGACTTAAAATAAAAAAGTCTTGTTTTTTTACGCTTTTTTACACTAAAAGTTCTATTGATAATAAGAAATAATTGTGTTAAAATAAAAATTAGAGTAGGAGAGTTTCATAATGAAGAAAATAATATTTGCAATATTAGTTATTTTTTCTTTTAGTGTAAATGTAAGAGCAGCTTCATTATGTTCTGCAAAAGAGCAATTAGATTTAAGAAAAGAAGTAGCAAATGTTAAAGCTGATTATGAAACAAAAAATGAAGATTTAGATACAGGTAATGAATTTGTTCAATTACATTATTATATACAAATTAGTATATTAAATTTAACAGAAAATTTTTATATGGTTATAACTAATGATGTGAATGATGAACAACTTACATTTTATAGTAATGATGCTGTAGATGGGATAATTACATTTAATTGGGATGAGGTTGATGAAATAACTAGAATGACAATTAAAGTTTATTCTTCTGATAATACATCTTGTCCTGATGAAGAATATAAAACTATTTATTTATCATTACCAAGATATAATTATTATTCAAGATATGAAATTTGTAATATAATTCCTGATTTTAATTTATGTCAAGAATTTGTTAGTGTTAAAGAATTTGATGAAAATAATTTTTGGAAACAAGTAGAAAATTATCGAAATGAACATCCAGAAGAAACTCAAGATAAGCCTTCTGAAAATACCAATAATATATCAAATTCATTTTTAAATTTTTTAAATAAATATAAATTTTATATATTAGGAGTAATTATGGTAGCAATAATTGTTTCTGCAAGTTATTTAGTAATTAAAAAATTCAAAAATAACAGGGGGAAGAGTCTATGAAAAAAGGAATTTTAACATTTATCTTTTTAAGTTTATTTTTAGTAAATTTAAATATAGTAAAAGCTGTATCATGTGAAGATTTAAAATTAAAAATTAAGTATGGTAGCTATAATAGTGATGGATATTATGATTATTATCTTAGACCTACAACAATGCAATTAAGTGATGGTAGTTATAGATATCCACAATTTGATATGGTTGATGATGCTGGAACAGTTTTTTCAAGTTTTTGCCGTAACCCAAATGCTAATGTATGTGATAATAAAGGCAATACCTTTGTTTGTAATTCTGAAGTATTTGAACCAAATGAAGCAGAAATTAAAAAGACATATGATGCTGGAATTTTAGCTATTTTAAGAGGAGGTTATTCTCATAATAATCCACCAACAGCGGCTTTAACTAAAAGTTTAACTGATACTTATGGTGCTGATGCAGGTTATAGTGCAACAAGTTTAGCTTTAAGAGTTTATGAAATGTTATGGATAAGTAATAGTAATGGTAAAGCTAATAATAATATTAAAAATGGAAATAGACCATATAACGTTAATAAAAATTATACAATATTGTGGCGTGATGGTGAAGATGCCGATGAATATGAAACAAGAATTATTAATGCTGCTAATCAAATAAATAGTTCTTATCTTATACCAGCTGGATATTATAAAGGAACTAATTTACTTAGTGTTAGATCATGGACTTATAATGGAAAAAATATAAAAGATCCAGTAGAAAAAGCAGCTAAAGAACTTATTGCATTAGGACTTGAAGCAGCACTAGATTATCAAAAAAATGGTGTAGCAACATTGACATGGAATGAAACACCAGTTGATAAAATAGAAAGCCAAGAAACTTTAGAAGATGGCAGTATAACTTATAAAAGATCACATACATATAATTTTAAATTAGAAAAATTTGATGCAGATGATGCAATAGCAAAAATAAATAGTATTACTTGTACAAATTGTTCATCATATAATGTAGATTATACAGTTTATGTTAATGATGAAGAAGTAGGTAAAACTTTTCCGATTGATTTAAAAGCTAAAAAAGATAGTAATAATCAAGTTAAAATAAAAATTGAATTTACTGGTAATACAAAAAATTATGATTGTAGTAAAATTGATTACAAAATTAATATTGGATATTATGATGATACTATTAGTACTCAAGCATTTAATGTTACAGCATATGGTCAAGAAAAAAATATAGATTGTCAAGAATTTTATTTATTAAATGCTGTTGGAGTAGAAAGAGAAGCTCAAATTGCTAATAATGTAAAATTATGTAACAAACCTACTACTTGTAAAGATTTAGAAAAAGAATGTACTGAAGATCATGATGAAGATGCTTGTGAAGAATGGGAAGACAAGTATGAAAAAGATTGTTCAAGTCAAGGATGTACAACGTTTGTTAGTGATTCTACATGTAAAATAGATGCTTCACAAATAAATATAAAAGAAGGTTATGAATTAGGGGAAAATGTTTGTGAAACTCCTGAAAATTTAAATGTTTTATCTTGTATAATAGATAAAAAAGATAAAGCTGGTAATTCATATAAAGCAACAAATTTAGTTGATAATAAATATTGTAGTGTTTTTTGTAAAGAAGATTATCATATAGAACTTCCTGGAGATAGAGAAGTTAATAGTGGAAGATATTTCTCATTAAAAGCATCAATTGGTGGTACAAAAACATGTTATAGTAATAAAATAGATAAAGAAACATTTGAAATTGATTTTAAAGAAGCAAATCAAGCAATCATTACAGCGTATAATAATTATCAATTCTATAATGCAGTAGTAAATGGTAAAAGTGGAGGAGCAGAAAATAGAACTGGGGCTACTTTAGGAACTCATTCTCATCCTTGTGGTCAAACTTGTAGAAAACCAGCTGGATGCGATGTAGAAGCAAACGATGAATCTGAAGAATGTAAAACTCAATGTACTACAAATTATTGTTCTTATGGCCCTTATTATGCTGGTGATTATAAAGCTTATATATATTCATGGAGTTTTCAAGCTTATGAACCAACTGGAAATGGTAGTGGGCTTACAAGTATTGGTACTTTACCTTCAATTCCTAATACTACTTGTTCAGGAAGTGGATCAATAACATGTACTTATAAAAGTGAAGGAAGTCCAGGATCAGTTGTACATGATAGTGTATCAGTACAAGCTAAAAATGGAGACGATATTGGAGATTATAGTGATAGTTTAAGACAAGCTAAAAATTCATTAAATGCTGCAATTAATAAATTAAAAGAATTAATAAAAACTTATAATTCTTGTAGTGAATGGGTAATGAATTATAATTTTGATCCAGAAATAACATTTGATTATGAAGAAGAATATATGGATATAGCGTTAAGCAATAAATTAGAATCAGTTGGAAGTGTTCAAAAAGATAATGTAGTTGTAGAAAAATGTGCTGCTGATACAGATAATGCTTATAATGCATGTGAAAGCGGATGGACTGATAGTGAACTAAAAGAAAATAGACAATTCTTTTCTTGTTCAAGTACAGCAGGAGCTTATTCATGTGGAATGCAAACAGCAGAAATATCTAAAGTTCAAAGAATGAAAGAAACGATAAAAGCAAATGGAGAATATATTACACCAACACAATTTTTCACTGTTTATTCTACGGGAGCAGTAGTAAGTGGAGAAAATGCTGTAGAAGGAACTAATCCACTTGAAAATAAATTACCGGTAGGACTTAATACTCCTCGAGGAAGATACTCATATTCTTTAAAAGTTGATAATTTAGGAGAATATTATGATACTAGTAGTCTTGGAAGAATATGGGGTAGTGAAAATAGTGTAGTAACAGCAGCTTTAGCAGATCAAAGTATGTGTATAAGACAGGGTTCTTT
Organism: uncultured Bacilli bacterium; assembly: GCA_947589495.1. Taxonomy (GTDB): domain Bacteria; phylum Bacillota_I; class Bacilli_A; order RF39; family UBA660; genus SIG200. The sequence goes on from CANQAK010000011.1 coordinate 13,402, forward strand.
AAAAGATGAGACACAAATTGGTGATAATACAATTACTGATGGAGTATATGTATGTGAATACACAGTAAACTGTCCAAATTGTCCAGTAGTATGTGAAGGAGATAATTGTTGGTATGATGACGATGATTGTCCAAACGGTAAATGTCCAGTAGTATGTGAAGGATGTTTATATGATAGTAATGATGGTGTAAACATATCTTATAGACCGATTACATCGACAGATATAAATCCAAATGATAGAGATTTAGGAGCCAATTGGAAATTTGATGATAATATAGAAACAGCTTTAGAATTAAAGGCGTTTACAACAACAAAAGAAATTGAAGAAGCTGGAGATGAAATTTATGATGAAGATGCTTACACATTAAAAATTACATTAGATACTAGAACAATGAATAAAATTAGAGATTATAATACAAATCAAAGAGATAATGGTGGATATACAAATAATACTTTAAAATGTTATAGTCATAAAAATAGTAATGATGGAAAAACATATGATAATGTGTATTGTTATAGTTCATTTATAGATGAGTTATTAAATGATGATCAAGTTGACATCGATGTTGACAGTAGAAGATTATTAAATGAAAATGAAAGAAAAGCTAAAACTCAACAATCTGGATATTGGACTGCTTGGTCTGATGCGACAAGTAAATGGAATATAAGTACAGAATTAGGTATTCAATTTAGAAGTAATTATGATATAATAGGTGTAGGACCATCTTGGAAATAAAGGAGGAACATAAATGAAAGAATCTTATTGGGGTTATTGGTTAATAGCATTAGGAGTTTTTGTAGTAGTAATTATGTTACTAATCCAAAATGTTACTTCTAATAGTACTGAAGACTATTATACTTTAAAACAAATAAGTGAAGCTGCTATGATTGATGCAGTTGATTATGCTTATTATCGTGAATACGGAGAAGTAAAAATTAATAAAGAAAAATACATGGAAAGTTTTTTAAGAAGATTTGTAGAAAATGCTTCACTTTCTACGCAATATACTATTGCTTTTTCTGGAATTTATGAAGCTCCTCCAAAAGCTAGTGTAGAAGTTACTAGTAAAACTAATACATATTTTATAGCAAGTAGTAATGAATCATTTGATATTTCAGATAGAGTAGATGCTATTTTAGAACAAAATGGTGAACCTGCTAAAGTTAATACTGGCGAAAGTACAACTGAACCTGATAAAGATACTGCTGGTACACCAAATCCAAATTATGTTCCAACACCAAGTACACCAACAACACCTACAAATCCAAGTACGCCAACTACTCCTACGACACCGACTAATCCAACAAATCCAACTGATCCAAGTACACCAACGACGCCAACAACGCCTACTGAACCAGAAACTCCAACCAATCCAGATACAACTTCTGATCCATATACAATACCTGCTGGTTGTGATGTACAAGCTAAACTTGCTTCTAAGTTAGGAGCTCAATGGGAATACTTCTATTCAAAAACTGGTATTGTAGGTATCCAATGTTTTGCTTATGGAAATTATTTTGCCAAAACATATTATGGTGAACAAGCAGATACAGGAAGTTATTGGGAACCTCCACAATTATATGGAAGTCCACACTGGATTAAACACTGGAGCACTAGATCATATAACTCTAGTAGTGGTATATCGAAATATGCTGAAAATAAAGCTGATGGAGATGCACTTTTAGCAAACGTACAACCTGGTGATGTAATAAGATACCATTATCCATCATGCTGTCATGATTGGATGCATAGTGTTTATGGTGGACATACAGCTGTAGTTTGGAAAGTAGAAGGAAGTACAGTATATCTTTTTGAAGATAATTATAATTGGACTAATCATATAGACTATACTAGAACAGCAGAAAAAGCGGAAATTGCTAATGATAAATTTGCTTATATAATTAGATATGAAAATCCAAACGATACTAGAACATTCTACGATAGAGTTTGTAGTCAATAAGGAGGAATAAAATGGGAAATTTAGTAACAACATTAAAAAGATTTTTAAGTAATAAAAATACAGTTACTATTTTAGCTGTACTAGCAGGGATTATAATATTATGGTATTTCTATAATTCAAGAGTAGAAGATGCTATAACAACTATTAAAATTCCTTATGCTGTTGAAAGAATTGATACTGGTAAAAAAATTGAATCAGATAATCTTGAATATAAAGAAATTACTCAAAGTACAACTAAAGATAGTGATATAGTAACAAATATTACAGAGTTAGAAGATAAATACGTTTGTATTGGAACAAGTGTTCCTGCAAACGGTTTCTTCTACAAATCTCAACTTTGTAGTCATGATGAAATTCAAAATACAATTTTTGAAGATATTCCAGATGGATATACTGTTTATACATTAAGAGTTAATAATGAAATGACTTATGCTAACTCTATAATGCCAGGAGATTATATAGATTTATATATGTCTGCTGTTGATGATTCAGGACAAATCATTTGGGGACCTTTAATTGAAAGTATTGAAGTTTTAGCAGTTAGAGATTCTAGTGGACGTGATGTTTTCTGGGATTCTAGTGCTGGAGATTCTGCATTCTTATTATTTGCAGTACCTGAAGATTATCATAATTTATTAAATATTGCAGATTTAATATCTAGCAGTCAAATTAAGATTACACCAGTACCTAGAAGTTCTTCATACACTCAAAGTCCTGGAGAAACAAAAGTAGGTAGTGATTATTTATATCAATTTATAATGAGTAAATCTGCAACAATTGCTTATTAAAAATAAAAAGGGAGGATAACTATGAATGATGCTATATTTTCACAAATTGACTTTGGTCCTTTGAAAGAATTTATAGATGATGACAATATTACCGATGTTTCTTATGGTAATGGTGGACAAATTCACTTAAAAACATTAGACAAAGGTGTATATCGTGTAGAAAGACCAGATATTAATAATGCATTATTAGAAAAATTAGCATTTCAATGTTCAAATGTAATGGGTAAAACTTTTAATATGGCTCATCCCTTTTTAGATGCTGAATCTGCAGAATTACGTTTAAATTTTATTCATGATTCAATAGCTACTAATGGTATAGCGTGTGTTATTCGTAAAACTCCTGCAAAAATACGTTTAAATAAAGAAAAACTAATAAGTGAAAAATATGTAACAGAAGATTTATTAAATTTTCTTCTTACTTGTGTTGAAGGACATTGTAATATAATTGTTAGTGGAGAAACTGGTAGTGGTAAAACAGAACTTGTTAAATATTTAGCCAGTCATACAAAAGAAAATGAAAAAGTAATAACAATTGAAGATACCTTAGAATTACACTTAGATAAAATTTTTCCTCATAGAGATATAGTAGCTATCAAAACAAATAATATTGCTTCATATTCAGATGTTTTAGTAGCATGCATGAGACAAAACCCAAGATGGATTTTATTATCCGAAGTTCGTAGTGCCGAGGCTGTTACAGCAGTTCGTAACTCAATATCATCTGGACATAATATTATTTCAACAATTCACTCTGATAGAGCATTAAATGTTCCAATGCGTCTTTATTCTTTACTTGAATCTAGTCAAGATATTGAACAATTTTTAAAATCTATTCATAGATATGTTCAACTTGCTATTCATGTTAAAGGGTATATGAGTGCAGAATTAGGAAGATTTCAAAGAGAAATTGTGGAAGTTTGTGAATTTTTTGTAGATGAAAATAATGAAGCCGGATCTAATGTTATATATAAAAAGAATTTAGATGGTGCGATTAGTTTTAATAATCCTACAAAATATCTAAAAGAATATTTAGGTAGTCAGGGTGTTGTATTAAAAGAAAATTTATTTGTTTGTGATGAAGAAAATGGAGAAGAAAAACCATCTTCTCAAGAAACAATAGATGTATTATAAAGAAGAAAAGAGGTGCATAAAAGATGAGGACATTACCAGAATTAGTAATTTTATTAGTATTAGGAATTTCAGTAATGATTTATAGAAATTCTAAAGATGGAAATGCTTTAAAAAATGTAGTTGATACAGTGGGAGACGTTTATAATAAGTATGCACCATATTCTTTTAAAGTAGTTAGAGAAAAAAGTAAAGAATTAGGTCAAGAATATACGGTAAGACAATATGTTACTCAAGTAATTGTTTTAGGTGGGTTAGCAGCTTTAATAGGTTATTTCTACTTTTATAGTATTTTATGGGCAATATTTTATGCTGTTGCAACAATTGCTTTTATTCCATATCTTGCATACCTTAGATGTCAAAGAGTTTATAGTGAATTTATATTTGAACAAATTCAAACTTATACTACTAATGTAATTATGGAATTTAATACTACACAAAGTTTTGTTAAAAGTTTAGAAGGTGTAAGAGATTCTGGAATTATTGAAGAACCTGTATTAAGTGATATAAAGAAAATGATTGATTTATCATATCAAAATGGAACAATTGATGAATCTATTGAATATTTTAATAGTAAATATCCATTTTATATGGTAAAAAATATGCATCAATTGTTCTTACAAATTACTAAAGAAGGGGCAAAAGATGCTGGTGAATCTTTAGAAAATATGTCAATGGATATCGATGCCTTAGTTGAAGGTGTATATCGTGATCAAATGGATAGAAAAAATTTCCATAAAAGATTTTTATCATTTGCCTTAGTACTATTTTTCTTAGTAGTAGTAGTAGAATTTATGTTAGGTGAAGAAAACTATATTGAATTATTGGAAATGTGGTATGTTCAATTAATCCTACATATTATCATAATAATTAATATTTATTTCTTAATTACAGGAGAAAAATATTATAATGAAGATGTGGGGGCTGAATAATGCAAATAGAAATAATTTTAATAGCAGTTTTAATATTTGTAGTTCTAACATATAATGGTCAAGTTAGTATTAAAGATTTAATTAATGATAATTTTTTCTTATTTAGAAAGTTAAAAGAAGATGATTGGGATTTTTATGTTAGAGCCCGTTATGGTGATAATGTTAATCCAGATAATCTTTTTATAAAAAGAGTAAGAAATGGTTTAATAGCTATTGTTGTTGCTTTATTTTTCTTTATTAGAGATTTAAATGCTATAAAACTATTATTAGCCTTTGTAGTGGGATTATTAATATTTAAGATGGATTATTTTAATATTAAATCATATTATAAAAAACATATTTTCTATATAGATAGTATGCTACCACATTACTTAAAAAGTATTGAAATATTAATTCAACACTATACTGTACCAGTAGCAATTGGTAAATCTATATTAGATGCTCCAGATATTTTTAAAGATGGATTACAAGAGATGATAAATGAAATAAATTCAGGTAACGATTCAATTGATCCATATATGAATTTTGCTAGAAAATATCCGGTTAGAGATTCAATGAGAATGATGAGACTTTTATACCGTTTAAGTTTAGGTAGTCAAGATAGAAAGCAAGAACAAATGTTGATGTTTTCAAGAACAATTTCTAACTTACAACAAAAGGCAAGAGAAACAAAATATAAAAATCGTTTGGATAAAATGGAAAGTAAAACTATGCAAATGTTAATGTCAACAGGGTTTGGTGTTATGGTTTTATTAGTACTTGCTGTTTTACAAATGATGGATCTTTAGGCTTTAAAAGCCTTTTTTTGTGAAAAGAATTGAAAAATAAAAATATGTTTGTTATAATGTTATAGTAGTGAAAGGGATTGACTTATGGAAAAGATAAAATTAAATTTGGTTTCTGGAGCAATTGTAGAGAAACCCTTAATAAATGCATTTAAAGCAAATAATATGAGTTATGTTGTTTTAGATAATGAAATGAATGGTTCAATGGGATTACCAATTATTTTAGTTTGTAAATTAGAAAATAATAAATTAGTGAAAATAAATGATCAAAATGAATGGCAAATAGTTAAAGAATATTTAAAAAATATTATAGCAGGAAATCAAGTAGAGTTTTTAAAAGTTCCTAAAGAATTACATGCTGATGATATTTATTATACTCAATTATCATTACCAGTGCCTTCATTTGATGCTTTAAAAAATTCATATAAAGTTGAAGATATGGAAGTATCTGCCCCATCAAATGATATTAATAACCCTAATAATATGGAAAGTGCTAGTATTTTAGATATAAATCCAAGTGCGATGAATAATGTAGGAGTAGAACCTGCTATAAATATTCCTAACAATAGTGTTCCACCAGTAGAGCCAGCAATAAATGTGGTTCCATCTAATGAACCTAATGTTATGCCAAATCCAGAACCTATTATGGATCCCAATTCGAGTGCTGGTACACCAAATAATCCTGTAATTGATATAGTTAATCCAGTTAATATGGAATCCCCAGTTACAGATATACCTCAAAATTCTCCAATTCCTGATCCTATTACAAATGTTCAACAAAATTCTGAACCTATAGTGAATGGAGAAAAAAATATTTTTAGTGAACAAAAAGAAGCATTTATGCAAGCTTGTGAAAATATGTTTGATGCCTTAGTTCAAAAATTTGAAAAAGAATTAGAAAATAGTAAAAAAGCTGAGTAAAACTCAGTTTTTTTCATACAATTTAATAGATATGAAAGAAATAATTAATTATAATTATAATTTTGATTTACAAGAAGTTAAAGAGTATAAAAATTATGCAACATTTAAATATTATGGAGAAGATTTTTATTTTGTCTTTTTTAACCGTACTGAAGAAGAGTTAAAAGACTTAGTTTTAATATGTGCAGAATTAAAAAATAAAGGTATTAGAGTACATGATTTTATTATTAATAGAGAAGGAAAACTTTTAACTAAAGTAGGGGAAAATTTTTATATTTTACTTAAATTAAATGCTACAAATGATGAAGTTATAAATTTTATAAATTTATGTGAATATGTAAATAAATTTCGATTAAACAATAATAATAGTAAACTATACCGTAACGACTGGGGAAATTTATGGAGTAAAAAAGTTGATTACTTTGAATATCAGATTAAAGAATTGGGTAAAGATAAAACAGTAATATTAGATTCTTTTAGTTATTATATAGGTCTTGCTGAAAACGCTATTGCTTATGTTAATAAAATAAATAGAGTTATTGGCATAAGTAGTAATGATAATGTAACTTTATCTCATAGAAGAATTTTTTATCCAAATACAAATTTAAATTTTTTAAATCCTTTAAGTTTTATTTTTGATTTAGATGTTCGAGATATTGCCGGTTATTTAAAAATAGAATTTTGGAATGGAGAAGATAGTTTACTAGATTTAAAAACTTATTTAAAAATAAAAAGACTTACACCATATAGTTATCATATGTTATATGCAAGACTTTTATATCCATCATATTATTTTGATATTTATGAAGATGTTATGAATAATGATGGTGATGAAGAAAGATTAATACCTATTATAAAAAAAGTATCTGAATATGAAAATTTTTTAAAACAGGCTTATTTAGAAATAAATAAGTATACTAATTTAGAAAGAATAGATTGGTTAATGCAAGAAAAAGATTAATTATTATAAAGGGACATTTATGATGCCTTTAATTTCAGGAATTTCTTCTTTAAACATTTGAAAAAGATTATCATTAATAGTATTATCTTGTAATAAACAATTTGTACATGCTCCGGTTAATTTAATATATACATAGTTATCTTCATATTTTATATATTCAATATCTCCACCATCCATATTTAAATATGGTCTAATATTATCAATCATCTCTTTTATTTTATTTTCTATATTTTCCATAAAAATCACACATTTATTATAAACAACTTGCAAATGATTGTAAATAAGTTTTATAATTCTATTAGGGTGTAATATATGAGTGATTATAAAGTTGGAGATATTATAAAAGGACAAGTAACGGGAATAGAAAAGTACGGTATATTTGTGAATATAGATCCATGGTATAATGGATTAATTCATATTTCAGAAGTATCAGATGACTATGTTAAAGATATTAATGATTATGTAAAGATTGGAGAAACAATATATTGTCGTGTTTTAGAAATAGATGAGATTCATTTACAAATTAAATTATCTATTAAAAATATAAATTATAAAGCTAGTAACGATGATAGTCCAATTAAAGAAACAAGAAGTGGTTTCTTTCCTTTAAAAGAAAATTTAGATGGATGGATTAAAGAAAAATTAGAAATTTATAAAAATAGTTGATGATTAATATATTATGTTTGTGTTATAATAAATATGGAGGAAAACAAAATGGAAAAAGCTAAAGTTTATTTTACAAGAAATATAAGTTCAGAAAATGTAGTAAAATTATTTAAAATGTTAGAAAAAGATTTACCTGGTAAAGTAGCAATTAAAGTTCATTCTGGGGAAAAAGGCAATCAAAATTATTTGAAACCAGAATTTATGAAGCCAATGGTAGATTATTTAAATGGAACAATTGTAGAATGTAATACAGCATATGATGGTGCAAGAGATACTACAGAAAAACATTTAAAATTAATGGAAGAACATGAATGGAGTAATTATTTTAATGTTGATATCATGGATAGTCAAAAAGACATTGTTTTAGATATTCCAAATGGTAAAGTTATAAAAAAGAATTATGTTGGTGAAAATATTAAAAATTATGATTCAATGTTAGTACTATCACATTTTAAAGGTCATCCAATGGGTGGATACGGTGGTGCTTTAAAACAACTTTCTATTGGAGTAGCTTCTTCTAAAGGTAAAAGATATATCCATTGTGTTGGAAAAGAAAATGGTAGCTATGAAGATATGTTTCAAGTTGATCAAGAAAAATTCTTAGAAGCTATGGCAGATGCAGCATCATCAGTAGTTAATTATTTTAAGGGTAATATTGCATATATTAATGTAATGTGTAATATGTCAGTAGATTGTGATTGTTGTAATGTTGCTGAAGATCCTTGTATGAAAGATATTGGAATTTTAGCATCTTTAGATCCAGTAGCAATTGATAGAGCATGTATTGATTTAGTAAAATCTTCAAATGATGAAGGAAAAGAACATTTACTTGAAAGAATAAATTCAAGAAAAGGTACACATACAATTGATGCTGCTGAAGAGTTAGAAATTGGTACTCAAGATTATGAGTTAATTGAAGTAGATTTATAAAGTCTACTTTTTTTAATGAATAGATGTTATAATAATTCTAACTGAGGTGTGTAATGAAACAAGATAAAGTTAGTGAACTTATAAAAAAAGTTAGAACTAGTGCTGGATTGAGTCAAGAAAATTTTGGTAAAAAATATGGTGTAACTTATCAAGCAGTTAGTAAATGGGAAAATGGAAAAAATTTACCTGATATAGCTATTTTAAAAGAAATTTGTAATGATTATAATATTGATATAAATGAATTTTTAAATGGAAACTATAAAGTTAAAAGTAAAAAATTTAATTTTATAATTATTTTTGTAATTTTGCTAATTTTAATTCTTTCAGTAGGTAGTATATTTATTTTAAAAAATAAGAAAGATGAATTTGAATTTAAAACAATAAAAACTACTTGTGATAATTTTGATTTATATGGAAGTATTGCCTATAGTAAAAATAAAACATCAATATATATATCTAATATTACTTATTGTGGAATTCAAAATAATAATATATATAAAGAAATAGAGTGTACTTTATATGAAGTTGATGGAGATATAAAAACAAAAATTGACAGTGTAATTTATAATGAAAAAAATATTACTTTAGATGAATTTTTAAAAGATGTAAAGTTTAATGTTGAACATTATTCAAGTACATGCAAAATGTATAAAGAAAATGGTTTAATGTTAGAAATAAAAGCACAAGATATTGATGAGCAAACAACTTTTTATTCTCTTCCTTTAGAATTAGAAGATAATTGTTAATTCAACTTAAAGTTGAGATATTTCAACTTTAAAATTATGGTTTTTATCATTAATTTTTCTTATTATATCTCTTGGTAGAGGAGAAATTGAAATGAAGAAAATAAGTTTATTATTAATAATTTTTTTAACAGTTATAGGATTAACTGGTTGTGGTAAAGAACCAGTAGTAGAAAAAACAGATGGAGTAAAATTTAAAGAAGAATATGAAAAGTTAAATGATGTTGAAAATTCTAATGGATTAAAACATCGTGTTGTCAATATAAGTGAAGATAATCCATTTATTTATTCATCAGGAGATGAGATTGTAAAAAAAATAGAAAATGGTGATACATTTTATGTTTATTTTGGTTCATCTTATTGTCCATGGTGTAGAAGTGTAATAGAAAAATTTATTGAAGTTTCAAATGAACAAAACATCAAAGAGGTATATTATGTTAATATATGGGCAAATGATCATGAAGAAATTTTAAGAGATACATATAAACTAAATGATAAAGGTAAACCAGAAAAGACATTTGATGGAGATGAATCATATGCAAAATTATTAGAATATATGGATAATGTTTTAGGAGATTATACTTTAACTGATTCAAAAGGAAAAAGTATTTCAGTTGGTGAAAAAAGAATATTTGCTCCAAATTTTATATACGTAGAAAATGGAAAATCTATAAAACTTGTTGAAGGAACATCTGATAAACAAAAAGATTCAAGAGAAGAACTAACTGAAGAAATGTTAGCTGATGAAGAAAAAATATTTAATGATTTCTTTAAGAAAAATTAACTTTTAATTTAAGTAAATATTAGATGTTATTTGTAAAAAATACTGTAAAACTGAAAAATTCGTACAAAATGTACGAATTTTTCAATAAAATACGTGAATTTTGTACAAAATATGTTAAAATATAGATGAAGAGGTGTTCTGAATGTATAGAAAAATAGAAGAGGAATTAAATAATTGGAAAAAGAATTATAAAATGCCCCTTATGTTAGTGGGGGCTAGACAAACAGGTAAAACATATATTTTAGAAGAATTTTGCCGTCAAAATTTTGATAATTTTGTTTATATTAATTTTGATAAAGAGACAGGTATTGTTAAAATTTTTGAAGAAACAATTGATCCAGATACAATTATTGAAAAAATAGAAATTATTAAAAATGTAGAAATTAATCCAGAAAATACAGTAATATTTTTTGACGAGATTCAAGTTAGTGAAAGAGCTATAAATTCTTTAAAATATTTTTGTGAAAGTGAAAAACCTTATAAAATAGTATGTGCTGGTTCTCTTTTAGGAGTTAAAATTAATAGATTTAAATCATCTTTTCCAGTTGGTAAAGTAAATATTAAATATTTATATCCTATGGATTTTGAAGAATTTTTAATAGCACTTGGTGAAAATAAATTAATTGAGGAAATAAAAATTCATTATGAAAACAATGAAGCTTTGATGGCTCCCATTCATGAAAAAGCTCTTGATTTATATAAAAATTATCTAATATTAGGAGGAATGCCAGCTTTGATAGTTAATTTCATTACTGAAAGTGGAAATATTTCTTATGTTAATTTTGAAATTCAAGAACAAATAATTACTTCTTATCTTGCTGATATGAATAAATATACTGAAAATAGTGAAGGAATAAAAAATAGTCAAATTTATAATTCTATTCCTAAAGAACTTGCGAGAGTTAATAATACATTTAAATATAGTATTGTTAATAAAGATGCTAGAAAGATTAGATATGAAAGTAGTTTGGATTGGTTACTTGCTAGTAACATGCTTTTAAAGTGTAATTTAACTGAAAAAAATGAATCTCCTTTAAAAGCTTTCATTAATTCTGAAAAATTTAAATTATATTTAAGTGACACAGGACTTTTAAGAGCTCTTTCCAATTTAGATTATAGAGAAATATTAATGGATAAAAATGAAATGTATAAAGGTGTTCTTACTGAAAACTATGTTGCTTGTGAATTTTATCCAAAATTTAAAGAATTATATTATTATAACTTTGATAGATATGAAATTGATTTTTTAATTAAAATAGATGGTGATATTATACCAGTAGAGGTTAAAAGTGGAAGAAGAACTAATAGTAAAAGTTTAAATGAATATATAAAGAAATATGAACCAAAATATAGTATAAGAATTTCTTCTAAAAATTTTGGAATGGAAAATAATATAAAATCTGTACCTTTATATGCTGTATTTTGTATAAAACCTTAATAAAATTAAGTAAAAAAAATATTTTTTATAAATTTTAATACAAATATTATGATCTAAGTAGAAAGAAATACATAATTTATAATGATATTACATTTGAAAGAGGGAATTTTTATAATGGAAAATATTTCTTTAGGTCAAATACTTGCAATAATTTCTTTTTTAAGTGTTTTCATTGGAGCTATAACAGCATTGATAACTTTTTCAAAAACTTTTATTTCAAAAATATTAAAACCAATTAATCAAAAAATAGATCATTTAGAAGAAGTATCTAGTAAAAATAGAAATAATATAGAATTGGAATTAATTAAAATGATTTTAATTAATTTTATTAATGATATTGAACAGGGTATTCAAAAGTCACCAATTCAAAAGAAAAATGCTTATGAATTATTTGATAGATATCATGAATTAGGTGGAAATTCTTATGTTCATGATAGATGGGAAAAATTAATTCAAGAAGGAAAGTTATAAATGTTTGTGAAATTAAATAAACTAATTTGTGGTTTTAGTGACTATAAAAATCTACAATAAAATGTGTAGATTTTTATATGTTAAAATTTTAATATAAAATTTTGTATGTAGAATTATTAAAAACTCCCAAATATATGGGAGTTTAAATTCAAAATGGTGCCCAAGGCCGGACTTGAACCGGCACGAGGTTTAAATCTCGCAGGATTTTAAGTCCTGTGCGTCTACCTATTCCGCCACTTGGGCACTACATAGTCTTAAATGCTTAAGACAATTAAGATTATAACCTGTTTTTTAAATAATTTCAATAGTTTTTTGCAATTATTTTTAACTTGAATTAGTTGACATAGCATTTTCTCTTGTGTTATAATCAGTTTGTCCTTTGAAATTGGAGGAATACCCAAGTCTGGTTGAAGGGACCGGTCTTGAAAACCGGAAGGTCGTGTGAGCGGCGCAGGGGTTCGAATCCCTTTTCCTCCGCCATTTTAAAAGATTTATTATTATCGCGGGATGGTAGCA